>JAJDBA010000295.1 GCA_029261675.1 Nitrospinaceae bacterium | reverse complement strand
TATGATTTTAAAACTCAGGTAATGTGGGGATCGCTTCTAGTATCTCTTTTTCTACTGGCAACCGTTTTATTTTTAGTGATTAAAAAGTTTTATTTAAAATCTAGTATCCTTTCATTTTCATGTTTATGGTTTTTAATCACCCTGGCTCCGACGAACTCGGTCATGCCACGGGTGCACCTGTTTAGCGAGCGAAACCTGTATATTCCCTATTTTGGACTCTCCCTGTTTTTTGCGGTGATTCTTTACCTAATATTTTTTAAGGAGACCCTGAATAAAACAGCAATAGCTCTCCTACTGTTAGTTGGAGTCAGTTTTTCATCTCTGGTCGTTAAGAGAAACCAGGATTATTCTTCTCCATCTTCCCTGTGGGCAGACACCTTCAAGAAAACCCCCAATAAACTGAGTGTGGGAAAAACTTTGAGCATCCATTATTTAATGGAAGAAAATTACCCTGAAGCCCTGAAAACTTTAAATTCCTTATTGCAGATAAACCCTGGGCTCTACGATGTTCATCAAAACATGGGCCTAGCCTATAAAAGTATGGGGGACATAACCAACGCAGAGAAAAAATTTAAAGATGCCATTCGCATCAATTTCAATGCACCAGAAGCTCATTACAACCTTGCAAGCCTTTATGGCAACCTTGGCAAAGCTATTGAAGCCAGTAAAGAATTTGATATTTCCGCAAAACTTTTTAAAAGCCATATAAACCGACCACCCCAAAATTTTTATTCCGATAAAGCTCGCGTGCACAATCAGGCAGGTATCGCATTCAGCAAAGCAAAAAGGTATGACAGCGCACTGGAACAATTTGAAAAATCGGTACAACAAAACCCACGATCTCTGGAAGCCCGGTTCAACCTTGCTAAACTTTTACTTGAGTTTAAAAACGATAAGGTCAGAGCCTCTACCCACATTCAGGAAGCCCTGAAGCTGAACCCTACTGCGCCACAAACCCAAGTCCTGCAAAACCTACTCCTCCAAAACAAATAACGGGAACAGAAATATATCCACAGAGCGTGGCCCGGCTAGCGGATGGCTTGGTACCATTTTGTGAGGATACGAGGTGGGAACCCCAGCTCGAACAGGGTCGCTATGAGGATGTTTCTTAAAGTAGTAAACCAAATACCCTCTTTCATCCACCTGCGTGGTGAAGTGAAGGCCTTTTCATTGAGAAGAATTATCGGCCCCAATTTCCTCAGCCGTTTGAAGAAGTCGATATCCTCACAAATGGGAAGTTCAGCAAATCCGTTCATCTGTTGGAATGTTGAATTTTTCACAAAGAAGGCTTGATCTCCATAAGCCATCCTCAAATATTTCGAGCGCATATTTGCCAACCGTGTGATTAGCCGTAAAGACCATTTATTAGAATCGATGCAAAGCGAAAAGGCACCGCCGATTTTTTCAGAGCTTCTCAAGGAATGTAGCATTTTTTGGTAACTGACTGGTTCGATACGACTGTCCGCATGAAGAAAAAGGAAAATATCCCCAGTGGCGATTCGTGCACCCGCGTTCATTTGCAATGCCCGCCCAGCAAAACCCTTTACCACATGGTCGGTGAACTTTTCGGCAATTTCTAAAGTTTGGTCATCACTTCCACCATCGCTGACAATCAGTTCGTGGGGACAGAGTTGTTGTATTTGCGTCAGAGTTTCGTTTAAACCCTGTGCTTCGTTATAGGTAGGAACAATGATTGAAACTTTCAATAAACTATCCATTTATCGCCAATATATTATAGAATGGTTGGACATTAAACTCATTATCCTTAACACTGGCGGTTATGTTAGCGCATTTTATAGATTCCAGATCATTCCAGTGCGGTTATTTTCAAGACCGTCAATCTCTTTTCGAAGAATATCTTCTGGAAGATGTGTCTGAGACGGAGTTCGAATATCTATTGGCGCATGGTATGCGTCATTTCGGTGATTACTTTTTCCGTCCCCGTTGTCAGAATTGCTATCTGTGCATTCCTATCCGCGTGCGTATCAATGAATTTAAAATGACGCGTAACCAGAAGCGCGCCTTGACCTCATGCAAAGACATCAAAATGAAAATCGGTGATCCGGTTTATACAGAAGAAAAATTCAGGCTTTACCTAAAACATAAAGAAAGATTCAATTCTTTGCAGGACGATGTCGAAGACGAACAAAACTTCCGCATGTCATTTTATGTCAACACTCCGTTCGGTATCGAATTTGAATACTATCAGGATGGAAAGTTGGTCGGTGTGGCTTTGGGCGATAAAACTTCTAAATCGTTTTCTGCGATCTATACTTTCTATGAGCTTCCGAATAAGAGAATGAGCCTCGGCACTTTCAGCGTATTAAAACAACTTGAATATGCACGCCAGTCGGGAATGAAATATTTTTATCTAGGCTATTATATTGCTGAAAATGCTTCCCTCACCTACAAGTCCAGCTTCCGCCCTAATGAAGTTTATATGGGCAGGGAATGGCGACGGTTTAGAAATGCCGCAGGTGATTACCTGATTTCCAAAAAACGGCTGCAATGGAAAAACTCCGATCTGCTCGTCAAAGCCGCCTCCACCACCATAACAACAGACTAACCAGCGTGCCGCTGGATTTAACTGGACAACACCCGTAAAGCAATCAGATATTGTCGAGCCTTTTACTGTAGTTTGCCAACGTACCCTCCCTCGATAGAGGGCGTGCCCCTGGAGACTATAGGTCTATTCTTGCTACTGCGAAACAAGCACACTCAAGCTTCTGGATAGAGGAGTGCCTTTAAACAAAAACTATTTCTAGAAGCCTTTAAGCATTTTTTGCTTTACGGAAATAGACCTATCACCTGTCCTTCTAAGGGACTTAGATGGTGTCGGTGAAGACTAGGACCATCCAGATGACGAGGAGGACGTTGAAAATCACGCCTACGTGGAAGAAGACGTTGAAAAACTTAGAATGGCCGTATTCGTATTCCTCTTCTTTATTTTCAGTCATAGTCAGTCCATTACCAGGGTGGTCAAACGTTTGGCAAGCTCTGAGCCGCGAATCACTTTTCTAGTCGGGCGCTCAATATAATTAAGACTCATATAAAGCCGTTCGAGATTCATAAAAGTTGGCGATTCTGCAATGGCTTGCCCTCCTTCATCGCGAATTTCGTTTCTCCAGATGCTCAACGCGATCAGATTTTTTAAATAAGGTGAATTGGCAATCGCAATCGCACCGGCATTGCCCATTTTGTTGGAACATAAGTATAACTTTTCAAGCTCCGCCAGATGTGGGCTTGCGGCCAACGCTTCTATACCCTCATCACCAATATCCGTACTGTCGAGGTGCAAGGCTTTTAAGCTTGGCCACTTGTCAGATGCGGCTATAGAACGTGCCCCTTCTGGTCCGATCGGATTCGAATCGAGAAAAATAATTTCCATATTTTGCAGATTGGGGGAATCGGCTAAAGCAGCGGCGCCTGCAGGGCCGATGTTATTCGCTTCGAACATGATACATTTCAAATTCTTCAGCAGGTCGGCTTTGGCTAAAGTTTTTGCTTCTTCATCACTGATAATATTGTGGTTGAGGTAAAGCGATCGTAATCCCGGCAAACATTTCACCTGAGAAAGAACTTCGATGGCTTCGCCACAAAGTTGGTTCTGACTGAGATAAAGTTGCTCCACTCCAGACAAATCTTTACTCGCCGCCAAAAGACGCAACTCTTCGATGCCTATATTTTTATCTTCCAAATCTAAAAGCTTGCCATCGTCAACGAGGTTCGCTGATATGGTCTGCTCAAAAGTTACATCTTCCATTGGGAAACATCCGGGAAATTATTATTTGGGTACTCTAATGGATTTTATTTAAAAGATCAAATAGGGGAATCGTTTATAATGAGAAGTACGATATGAACCTTTCCTAGGGGGCGAAATGATTATAGGAATTCCAAAAGAGATCAAGACCGATGAATACCGGGTCTCCATGACTCCTGCAGGGGTGCACGACCTGATCGCTAATGGACACAAAGTCCTGGTAGAAAATCTGGCAGGAGATGGCAGTGGCATCTCAGACCAAGACTATCTTGATCAAGGAGCTGAAATCGTTTCTCAACAAGATGTTTTTGGGCAGGCAGAAATGATCGTCAAGGTCAAAGAACCCATTGCCGCAGAATATCCTCTACTTCGCGAAGGGCAAATACTTTATACCTATTTACATTTAGCCCCAGCACCCGAATTGACTCAGGCCTTGCTCGACAGAAAAATTATTGGCATCGCCTACGAAACCGTGCAGTTGGCAGATAAATCTTTACCGCTACTCATTCCTATGAGTGAAGTGGCTGGAAGGATGTCGATACACGAAGGTTCTAAATATCTCGAACGCGAGAATGGCGGACGCGGCATTTTACTCGGCGGCGTGCCCGGCGTTGATCCCGGCCATGTGGTCATTGTCGGTGGCGGCATTGTGGGGGCTAACGCTGCAAAAATGGCGATCGGTACCGGAGCATCGGTGACATTACTCGATGTCAATCTTCCGCGATTGCGCTATCTTGATGACATTCATGGCAGCCGACTGAAAACGTTGATGTCGAACAAATTTAATTTAATAGAATCCCTACGCACCGCCGATCTCGTTATTGGAGCGGTTCTCATCCCCGGTGCACGCGCACCGCGACTCATCACCCGCGATATGTTGAAGGAAATGCAACCGGGGTCGGTGATTGTCGATGTGGGCATCGATCAAGGGGGAATGTTAGAGACCTCGCGTCCGACCACTCATAGCGACCCGATTTTTGAAGAAGAAGGCGTGGTGCATTATTGCGTTGCCAATATGCCCGGCGCTCTAGCGAGAACATCTACATTCGCACTCACCAACGCCACCTTCCCTTATGCCCTGAAACTAGCCAACGAGGGTTATAAAAAAGCCTTGTCCAACGATCCGGCGTTGCGCGGTGGGCTCAATGTTTGCCTAGGCTCCATCACTCACCCCGCCGTGGCAACGGCACTCGATAAAGAGTTCGTTGAACCTAAGAAATTTTTATAAGTTTTATTTGAATCAAGAGTAAGGAGATGGCCACCCTAGCTTTCAATACATGTCGCTTGCAAACCTTACTCTCAGTTCCCTTCACTCTAAAAACGTGTCGTTGAGCTGCAACCGGTCAACCGCTGGAATAATTTTTATAGCACCATTGTCTAGCAATTTTTTGGGTCAGATTCTACTTTGCGGTATATAGTTGGCTATGTACTAATTCTTGAAACTTTTTTGCTGAACGCTTGAGTATCCTGTCTTTAGCAGTAAGAATGCCAACCTGCCTAGGTGTAATGTCGTCAATATAATGAGTGGTTAGTTTGTCACGCGCCTTGAATATAGAGAAGGCTTCTGGAAGGATTGTGAAAGAATTTCCATTTGTTACTAAATCTAAAATACAACTTATCGAATTTACCTCGGTTATTTGAGACGGGCTATTATTTTTTTGTTCGAAGTAATTATTAATTATTTTACGCGTTTCATAGCAATCAGGTAACAATACGGCTTTTAGTCCTTTGTACT
This sequence comes from Nitrospinaceae bacterium, assembly GCA_029261675.1. Classification (GTDB taxonomy): domain Bacteria; phylum Nitrospinota; class Nitrospinia; order Nitrospinales; family VA-1; genus UBA8687. The sequence continues at coordinate 1,567 of JAJDBA010000295.1, read as the reverse complement.
TACCTGATATGATATCGCCAATCCGTTCTTCATATTCTCGCGCAACAACAAGTTTCCACTTTTCCCGAAATAGAACTTCTGTTTGAACATTTTCATACTCTTTATTCAGGATAAAACCGATGCCTATATCAAGCTCCCCTTGAGAAACCTTGCTTTCGATTTCGTTATTAGATAGCTCATTAACTTGCAGAGAAACATTGGGATGGTGAAGATCAAACTCTATAACTATATTGCTCAAATACAGCGCATTTACTGACTGTAGTACTCCGACATTTAACTTCCCAGCAGAACCTGATTCTAAATCCTCAACAGCACCTCGTAGAGTTTCTATTTCACTTAATACCTTTTGCGTAGAATGTAATACACGCTTACCACTTTCAGATAGCCTTACCCCACGCCCAATACGCTCAAACAACTTGCTTCCCAACTCATCTTCCAATTGTTTAATCTGATTAGATAGAGCTGGTTGCGTAATAAAAAGTGCTTTGGCTGCTTTGTGAAAATGCTCCAATTCAGCTACAACTTTAAAATACCGTAGATGTCGTAACTCCATAGCCTCTAAACATTGATAATTTATATATATCAAAACAATAAGAATAATAAATTATACCATATCAATCCAATTTGGCACACTAGTCCTCATTGTTAAGCGAACACAGATATTCTTTTAAGAGTTCACTCCAAAATATCCAACAAATAAATGGAATTTAAAAGAAAGATAAAGATCTGCTTGTACTTTATTTTTTTTGAATAATCTTTTTAACGCTTAAAAAGTTTAAACAAATTAGGAGCTTATTATGATCAGCCTCTTTAAAAACATTGTTTTTACTCTGCTAATTCTATTTACCCTAATATCCTCTGTTGCTATGGCCGACGGAGACGGTTCTATTCTAAAGATTATTACACCTCAAGATGGGCAAATAGTAGGTTCGAATATCAAAATAGAATATGACCTCAAAAAAGGGATTCAAGGTGACCATGTGCATGCTTATGTAGATGGGAAATACCAAAAAGGTTTCAAAGGAACACTTTATGACCTTGAAGCAGGTATCCGAGAAATAGAGCTTAAACTAGCAAACTCAGACCATGATGTTTTAGCCACTTCTGCAAAAATAAAAATTGAAGTTAAGTAAAAGGAGAGAATTGATGTTAACTGAAAAAGAAATAGGAAAAATTGCTTCTCTCTGGAGGTATCCTGTCAAGTCAATGATTGGCGAATCTTTATCTTCTGTAAAAATAGAAGATAAAGGTTTATGGGGGGATCGCAGTTATGCATTAATTGATAAGACTACCGGAAAAGTCATTTCGGCAAAAAATCCTAGAAAATGGCCAACCATTTTCCGCTTTAGCTCCTTCATAATTGAACCATCAAGCTCGATTAGTGATACACCTCCTATCAGCATTAGGCTGGATGATGGTTCTTTGGTGATTAGCTCTCAAAAAAACATAAATCAAATCCTCTCAAAAGCTTTTAACCATGAAGTTTTACTGGCAGTTACAAATGGATTTGAGACAATCGGCGCACATTCACCATTACCCGACTCCTGGGCTGCAAATTCAGAAGAAT
>JAJDBA010000294.1 GCA_029261675.1 Nitrospinaceae bacterium | reverse complement strand
ATGAATCCGGCGCCGCCTGTAATAAAAAATATTTTCATTTCTCTAAAATTCGGTGTTAAAACATGAACAGCAGGGAATGCTGAGGGCATCTTGTCGGAAGTATAAGCGTTTGAACCTGTATTTTCAAGATAATGCACCTTCCTTGTTTTATCGATATAGCGGCCACCTTAATCTCAAATAAAAATGCCTTCTTCATTATCCATCGCTGTTGTCGTCGTCAACTGGAATTCGGATACTTATCTATATAAGTGTCTGCAAAGCTTGGAAACCCAAACGCTAAAGCCTGTACGCATAATTGTTGTGGATAACGCCAGTACCGACGACTCTCTTGAGGGGTTGGAAGAAAAATTTTTGGATTGCGAGTTTATAAAACTGGAATCCAACACAGGTTTCTCGTTCGCAAATAACTTTGCTGTCGAAAAGGCTGATAATTGTGATTGGATTGCTTTTTTGAACCCAGATGCTTTTGCCAGTTCCGATTGGCTGGAAAAATTATCCAAGGCTGTAGAAGAATTTCCGGAATGTGCATCGTTTGGCAGTCACATGCTTCGGCATGGAAGTAATCGAATAGATGGGACAGGAGATGTTTACCATGTTTGTGGCTCAGCCTGGAGGCGTGACCATGGTGTCTTAACTTCAAAAATAGAAAGAGAAATGCAGGAAATATTTTCTCCCTGTGCAGCAGCATCTTTTATTCGTCGGGATGTGTTTTCTGCAGTAGGCGGTTTCGATGAAAACTTTTTTGCCTATTTTGAAGATGTGGATTTGGGGTTCCGTTTGCAGTTAAAGGGGTATGCTTGTAGGTACGTTCCAGATGCCGTGGTAGAGCATGTCGGATCAGCCACCACCAGTCGTTATAGTGACTTTGCTGTATATCATGGGCAAAGAAATCTGGTCTGGTCATATATTCGGAATATGCCGAGGTTCTGGCATTACCTACCGCAACATATCTTTTTTAATCTAGTTGCATTGACCTGGTTTACGTTAAAGGGGAAAGCCGTACCGGTGTTTAGAGCTAAATGGCATGCCTTGAAAGAATTTCCAAGGGTATGGGCTTTGAGGAAAATAACACAGGAAGAGCGGGTGGTAGATAGTGCAACTGTTATAAATAAAATGAGCCGAAGTTTTTGGCGACCCTATTATAAAGGGAAAAAGTAGCTATAAATGGGAAGTTTGTTGTAGCAGGTTATTTATTTGTGCCTTCATGGCAGGACTTTTGGTTAGCGAGAAAGCTGTATCCAAGTGCCTGCGCGCTAACTCAATATCTCCTTTCGAATCGATGATCAGTTTCCCTAGATTATAATGGGTGTCTGGAAGTTTTGGGTTTATTCTCAGCGAACGTTCAAATTCCAATAACGCCTTTTCAGATTGATTGAGGCTCAAGTAAATGAGGCCAAGGTTGTTAGAGGCTTTTGCTTCTACTTCTGAGTGCCCTTTTATTTTTTGATAAGAGAATATTGCAGAGTCAATTTCCCCCATTTTCTGGTAAACTTTTCCCAGAAGTAATAGACCGTTAGGTGACTCAGGTACTTCAGCAAGATATTGTTTTAAATTCTTCCCTGCCTCCGAAAAAAGTCTCAATTCAAAATTTACACGTGCCAAGCTGAGATTTAGACTCGCTGGCATGGCATAACCCCAACGATATTTATCGTAACGGTCCCTGGCCATTTCTAGCATGGCTTTTGCTTTTTCGTACAAGCCTCTGGAAGCATAATAGGTGCCAAGATTAAGATAACCCAGTGGAATAGTCGGGTCTTCCTGAATTGCTTTATTAAACTCTTTTTCTGCGAGATCAAAATTTTTATTTTGCGCATGGATGCTACCAAGATTGCTATGGGCGAATGATTTATAAAATGCCGAAGCGTTTGATCTTGAAAGTTTAATCAAGGTGACTAATGCTTTTTCGTTATCCCTTTTCTCCAGATAAAAATGGCTTAGGTTGTGTAGGACTTTTAAATCGGATGGAGATTTTTTAAGAGTATCTTCCCAAAGATCAATGTTTGATCGGTAGGTCGTATTTCTTTGGATAGTTAGTGAGCTTTGAATGGCTACTATTAGTAGAATTAGTGCAAGTCCTTGTCTAAGCGGTAACAACCCTTGTTTGATAAAGAAGTCGTATAAGACGCATGAGATCGATAATAAAGGGCCGATACTGGGTAGGTAAAGGTTTCTCTCGCTCAATAAATCAGCGCGCGGTAAAAAACTATTAGTGATAGAGATTGTAAGGATAAACCAAAAAATAGAAAATGAAAATATGGGTGATAATTTGCGGAAGTTTTTTAAAATCACCGTTATTAGTGTTAACCAGAGTAGTAATGGTAGCCATTGGAATAAGCCCTTTGCAAACCAGTTGCTGGGGAAGTCGTAGTTGAAAGTAAGGTTGATAGGGAAAAGACAGAGTTTAAAAGCATGGCCGATGATTTGGGCCTGTGCGAGGGCATAGTTGAAATCCAGTTTCCCTGCCCAACTATTAATTACTAGTTGCAGAGAATGCTGGAATATAAGTAATGTGAGAAGTGAAAATAAAACAGGAAGATAGAGAAACAAAAGTCGACTTTTAAAAGAAACCCAGTGATTATTTTTCATGAAGGATAGGTCATACAAAATAATTATCGCTGGTAAAGTAAGGCTTGTTTCTTTGCTGAGTACCGCTGCTAAAAAAGCGACCAAAGTAAATATGTAGAAGGGGATCAGGAGAAATTTTCCTGAGTACTTTTTTAAGCTTCCGAGAATAAAAAATAGGATTGCGGTTAAATAAAAGAACCCTGCCATTCCACTTGCCCTTCCAGAAATATAGGTTACCGTTTCCGTATTTAAAGGGTTGATGGTAAATAAGATGGCGGTTAACCCAGCTATACCTAATGCGTGTTTTCCGCGCCAGTTCGTTCCATTTTCGAGAGTAAAAAATACGATGAAAAGTAAAACTAGCGAGGTTAAGAAGTGGAAGGTGATATTGATCAAATGATAACCAAATGGATTGGTACC
>JAJDBA010000293.1 GCA_029261675.1 Nitrospinaceae bacterium | reverse complement strand
GCCCCCCTTTCAAATTCAACCTTCAGTTCATCCAATAGCCACTTGGTACGGTTACTTGGCATTTGTATATCCTCCTTTGACCAAGTAACCCCTTCAGGCATGGATTCTATAACACTTTGGTTTTTATTTAAAATCTGCATTGCCTATTTCCTAAAACCGATATAAAATCGAAATACGAATAAAAAGCGAAAACTAGAGACATAAAAAACGGATTAAAAAGTTTTTCTTATTCCCTCTCAGGTAATCAAAAAAATAAATTTTGCGTTAAAACGCCCATATCGTGTACAATTATTAAAATAATATAAACGTTTCATTGCCATCTGTCAACAAAAAATAGGAATAAAATGAACACTATATCGGAAGTAATTGAAAAGATTAAAAAAATGAAGGGAATTAAAACAAAAGAACAGGTATATGAATTGCTTGGTACAACAAGGAATTCAATTTTTAACAGGCAAAGACGGAACAAATTCCCCTATCAAGAAATAGTCACATATTGTTTACGTGAGGATATGGATATAAACGAACTCCTAACAAACCAGTCCTCAGCAGGAAAAACAAATACAAAGCAAATAAGAACCGGCACAGTCCCTACCGAACAAGCGCAACCCAGTCAGCAAGAAGGGTATGTATTTGTCCCCAAATACGATGTCCAGGTTTCGGCGGGGCAAGGTTCACTAATTCATAGTGAACAAGTAGTGAGTCATTTAGCTTTTCAAGAAAATTGGATAAGGCAGGAATTAGGACTCGACCCCAGTCACATCGTACTGATTCAAGCAATTGGCGACTCTATGAATCCGACTTTTAATGCAGGCGCATTACTTCTCGTAAATACAAAAGTAAACCAAATAAAAAATGATTCAATATATGTGATCAATAGAGACGATGAACTAATAGTAAAACGTATTCAGGATTTATGGAACGGACAGATAAAAATTAAAAGTGATAATCCTAAATATGAACCACTAATAATCCAAAAAACTGATGCAATAAAAATAGTAGGAGAGGTTGTTTGGATCGGACAAAAAAATTAGCTTTAAGATATAGCTAAGAATAGACTTGCCCTTTTATTTCATTCTCATTCAAATAATTTATTTACAAAAGCAAATACCTTTTCAAATCTATCTAGACTTTCTTTAGAGAATTCTTCTGCTTTTCGTCCTGATCGAGCCAAAGCATTTGCAGGACGATAATGATTATAACGCTCAACACCCAGAGCACTATTAATCTGAAGGACGATACGGAAAATATCACCATTAAGATCATTAACCTTTAAATCTTTATGTTCCGAAAACCCAGCATTAAACAAACCTAAATAATCTTCTTTGGAAAATAGATCTTCTATATCAGCCTCATTTGAATCCACAAATCTGTCGAAGAACACAAGCTTTTTTTCATGAATAATTTTTTGATGAACAACCACCTCTTCTAATTTAGCCTTACTTGAGCTGTCAATACTCGAATCAAGCAAACAAACAGTATTAAGCTTGCTCCCTCTCAGAAGAGATACAAATGTCGCAACCTTTTCCATTCCCCCAACAGGAACAATAGTAATTGCACTATTTAAACCTGTCTTTCCAATCTGTTCAAGAAGCCCAGACATTATTTCCAAGTAAATTAAATCAGAAACTCCCTCTACAAGTAAATTATTTTTAGAAATATAAAGGTTTTGGGCAATGTCATAACCTAGCGCTGCTTGCAAAGGAAAAAGTGTTTTCGGGTCCTTTTCTTGGATACTATCAGACACAACTGATCCGGCATCTGTTTCAACAATAGTTCGAACCCGCTCAAGATGATTCGAATCGACCATAAAAGGTGAATGAGTTGTGTAAATAATTTGATAGTTTTCTGAAAGATGCTCAATAAAATCTAATAAATCAGATTGAGCGGAGGCATGAAGGTTTAATCCAGGCTCATCAAGTAAAATAATATAATTAGAGTTCTCGTCTTCTTGAATTTTTTTAAACCAAACTAGAAAAGAGAAAAACCAATTAAAGCCTTTACTTCGATTCTTTAGAGGCAAAGAAACTCTAGTTCGATTATTTCTAACTCTAATATCTAAAACGTGTTTTACGATCCGAGTATTATTTTGAGGATCAGTTTCCTCGATTTTATCAATAGCGAATTCGATATCGAGGTTATTATTAGTAGACCAATACTTAAAAAGCTCATCTGCAATAATCGCCTGAGTCGCCTCCAGCTCAGCTTTAAAATCTTCAAAATGATCAGCAGAAATCAAATCATCTACTTTAATATCTGCCAGATCAAAAAGCGCTTTAGCCGTTTTTAATTCTTCTTCCTCTAAATCGTCATTTGTTAAGTCCTCAATGCAAATTCTTGATGGAAGAGAATAGTACTCATCATAATAAAGGAATTTAGGTAAGTGGGGTTGAATATGAGTTCTATAGACATACTCGGTTAAACATGCCCCCCACGAATAATTATTTTCATAATATTTACTAAGAGTTTTTAGTGCCGCTTTAGTTGCATCACTTTCATATTCTGAAATTACTTTATTTAATCCATCCATTCCAGAAATTTTTAAAAGTTTATCGTTTAATGTTTTACTCCCAATTTTTAACTGAGCAGTTTTCTTTTCGACAAACTTCTCAAAATTCACACTTATATTATTTACAGTACACTTATTGTCATAAAACGTTGTTTCACTAAAATTCTTTTGCGTGAAAACAGAAGCACCGATATCCTCCGCGATCTGCCCTAACAACTTCTCACTAATCTCAAACTCGCAAATAACAGCCTTGGCTCTGACACCGCTTTTTTCCATCCTCTTTTTTTCATTTCGAGGATAGTCATGCGTAGCATTAAATTTAAATTTCTTGTCATTATCAAAATAGTTAGTCTTGGCCAAAGCTTCCAGTACTGAGGTCTTTCCCGATTCATTCATTCCGACTAGAACAGTAATATCATCATCCACTCTAAACTCTTGATCGCTAACGATAGATTTATACTTAGAAATGGAAACTTCTTTTAAACGTATCATCATCCCTCCATACACTCTATTTTTCAGGCCCCTGCTTCTTAAAAACCACAAATTCCCAACTTCAAATATTTCGCTATAGCTTAACACGAACTTATTTTAATATCACATTATAGCTTTTAAAAAGTTCGCCAAGGAAACAAACCCAATTAAAGCCACTTCTAGTTTAATCAATCTGCGGTAGCAATAAGAATAGAGGAAGGATAGAAATAATTAGGGTTTTATGTCACTCAGTTGAGCAACATCATTTTAATTTTTCAGGTTTCCAAGATAAGCATGACATATGGCTGCTAACCTCAAGACTC
>JAJDBA010000292.1 GCA_029261675.1 Nitrospinaceae bacterium | reverse complement strand
CCTACTAGCTACACAACAGCGGGATGTGGGGCTAAGTCCAGAGAAGGATATGGTGATGTATTGGTTCAAGCACCATCGAATTTGGGGAGCCTCAGCAAAAATTTTGCTGAAAATTCAGCATTTGAGCGTTTACTGATTTTTGATATTTAATTTATCTACGGATATTGAATGGAAACATTAAAAGTACTTTTTCTTGCAGCGAACTGGAGAGTTTCTCTTGTCAGAGCATTTCAAGATGCCAAGGCACAATGCGAAACTCCATTTCAACTGATTGCGGTAGATAGCGATGCCTTGGCCCCTGCATTGCAAGTTGCCGATCGATCTCATTCTCTACCTCTATTCTCTGACAGCAGTTGCCTCGAGTTGCTTCTAACAATTTGCAGGACACAGGCGATCGATGCCATTATCCCTTTGACCAATAAGGCCATAGATTTTCTAAACAAACACCGCGAAGAGTTGAGCGGGGGAAATCGTCGGCTGTTTATTCAGGAAAGTTCTACAATAGAAATCTGTCACGACAAATGGAACTTGTGGAAGTTCATGGAACTTGAAGGTTTCAACAGCCCTAAAACTTTTTTACTGGCAGAATCTGATCCACCAGACATCTTCCCCCTCATCGCCAAAGAAAGAAACGGGGAAGGGGGAAAAAATCAGAGCATCATAGAAGATCAACGGGATCTGGATTATTGCATGGATAAATATCCACATCATATTTACCAAGAGTTGATACAGGGCAGAGAGTTCAGTGTCGATTTATTCGCAGATGCCAAAGGAGTCCCGCAACTGATCGTCCCACGGGAAAGATTGTCTGTGCGCGGCGGCGAGGTTATGACGAGCAAAATAAACATGAACGACTCCATTATAGATTCAGTCGAAGCCTTGAGCCGTAGGTTGGCGTTGACCGGCCCCTGCACACTTCAAGGGATTCTCAATCGAAACGGCACATTTTTCTTTACCGATTTGAACTTGCGTTTTGGAAGCGGTTCGGTTCATACCATCGCTGCGGGAGGGAATATCCCTCTGATGATTTACCAGGAGATGGCGGGCCAGAGTTTTTCCGAACCCTCCGTTAAAGATCAGTCTATTATGACGCGTTATCCCGAAAGTATTTTCCACCATTCCTGATATACTAATGATAATTTTTATTAACCACACCACCATCGTACTATTTTGAACACCACTCTTAGCGCCAAAGACCGTCTCATTTTTGCTCTTGATGTGCCAGATAAAAGTGAAGCCCAACGAATGGTGAAACTGCTACAGGATTCTGTAGGCTGTTTTAAAGTTGGACTCGAGTTGTTCGTTCGAGAAGGCCCTGATATTTTAAAATTAATAAAGGATCATTCTTCAGCGGAAATTTTTCTCGACCTGAAACTCCATGATATCCCCGCAACGGTTCGCGGTGCTTTAAGGTCTGCGGCAAAGTTGGGCGTGAAATATATCACCATCCATTCCACAGAGGGTGAAGCGATACTTGAAGCCTCAAAAGAAGTTGAAGGCTCAGGTCTCGAAGTGCTGGCGGTCACCATACTGACAAGCATGGGCAATGCACAACTTCAGGATTTAGGCTCTAATCTAAAAGTAGCCGATGTTGTTTTGGATAGGGCATTACGTGCCAGAGAATCAGGTTGCGCGGGAATCATTTGCTCAGGTGAAGAAATCGCATCCGTAAAACAAAAATGTGGAGATACATTTAAAGTGGTGGTGCCCGGCATCCGACCGGAATGGAGCCAAGTCGCTTCCGATGATCAGAAACGCATCGCCACACCCGGAAAGGCTATTCAAACAGGAGCTGATTTGATAGTTGTTGGTCGCCCTATCCGCGACGCAGTTGACCCTGAAAAAGCCGCTCGCAAAATTGTTACAGAAATAGAAGAGAGTGTTAAACAATAATGGAATACTTCACCTGAAACAGGAAAAGACACTTGCTCGTTTTTAATTTCATTTATTTATTAAGTCTGGTTTGCTGGTTGGGAAGCATCATATTCTTTTCTTTCTTCGTCGCACCGGTGGTGTTCAAGACTTTGGATCGCGAAAAGGCGGGAGAAATAGTCGGCATTATTTTCCCCCGTTACTACAAACTCGGTTATATTTGCGGTGCCTTGATCCTGTTAAGCTTTCTGATGATTGGTGAAGTTGGCATCAAATGGTGTGCCTGGGGTATCATGGTTCTCGGATCCGGATTGGCAGGCTTGCTGATAAATCCGAAAGCAAAAAAATTAAAAGAACAATTGAAGTCTTCTCCAGAAAATGAAATCGCATCTCTTGAAGCAAAATTTAAGACTCTGCATTCTTTATCTGTGAAATTAAATGCCCTCGTTCTTTTTTCCGGATTGTGGCTGCTCGGATTAACAGCTTCAAACTTTCAGTTCTAACACAAAATAACCCCGCATGAATATTCTCGGCATTTCTGCTTTTTACCATGACTCGGCCGCCTGCCTTGTTCGCGATGGCGAAATAATCGCCGCCGCTCAAGAAGAAAGGTTCACCCGAAAAAAACACGACCCCGCGTTCCCCCACAATGCCGTTGAATTTTGTTTAAAAAAAGGCGGAATAGAAGTAGCCGATCTCGACTATGTGGGTTTTTATGACAAACCGTTTATCAAGTTCGAGCGAATCCTCGAAACGTATTTGGGGATAGCCCCAAAAGGAATAAAACAATACCTGTCTGCAATTCCGATCTGGCTGAAAGACAAATTATGGACCCGAGGCAACATTAGAAAAAATCTGGGTTATGGCGGGACTGTTTTATTTTCCGAGCACCATGAGTCACATGCTGCCAGCGCATTCTTCCCGTCACCATTTCAGGAAGCCGCTATTCTCACTATGGACGGTGTCGGTGAATGGGCCACTAGCAGTCTTGCTTTAGGCAAGGATAACAAAATCGAATTACTTCAGGAATTGCACTTCCCGCATTCTCTAGGGTTACTTTATTCTGCCTTCACCTACTACCTGGGATTCAAAGTCAACAGCGGTGAATATAAAGTCATGGGATTAGCCCC
>JAJDBA010000291.1 GCA_029261675.1 Nitrospinaceae bacterium | reverse complement strand
GGCTTTTTTAGATAACCCTTTAAAAGCTTTCTTTTGAATTAAATCTGCAATGAGGGCAAGAAAAATTACTAAAAAGGCTTGCAGAATATAAGTGTTTTCTTTGGAGATGAAATTTTGAATTTCCGACATGTGGTTTATTATCGTAGAGAAAAAAGAAATGGATCAAATGTAATTATTTTTTTCCACCCAAAAAGAGTATCAAGATTCCAAAAAAAACGCCCCACTATAAAGTGGGGCGCTATAGAAGCAAAGGAGCTTCCGTTAACTTGGCGTTAACAAATTACTCCGGAAGCTCCCTTAATACTGTCAGATAGCATGGGATCACCTCCTTCTCAGGGCATCCATAAAAACCCCATGTGTTTCCCTGTTAAACCCATCGGGCAACGCACTTGTAAGAATGACTCAATTTAAAGCAAATGTCAAAATAAGTATCGGGAAAAAATTTCGTTGATTTAACGAAGATTTTAACCCTATTTATTTTGTAAGATTGGATTGTACGTAGGCGACCTCTAAGTCGGACTTTGTCGCTATGCTTTTGCATGTGTTTACAGGACCTTGGCAACGCATATAGCATCCGCTCCAGTAATCGCAACTAACAAAAACCCAATGCGTGGACTGATCTTTCATGTCATATCCTTTTACTTGTACTGTGCCTTCATCATTTACTTTGAAAATTTCGGCAGAGCCTGGAAAAGCCTTTGGAACTACAGTCCCATTTGAGGCGCACGAAGTTAAAAAGAAAAGTGCAAGTATAGCTCCTAGTAAAACCATTCCTTTGTTCATTGATTCTCCCCTTCTTCAACTTGAAATTTTGACATAAAAGGCTAATATCTGTTTGTTCTTGTAGGAATAAATTATAGCACCCTACTCGAAAAATATAGTAGAAAAAATTGATGCTACATGATACGAAACTTTGCGTCAGAGGCTTTTGTCGTTAGGAAGAGGCGATATTTCAAATGGAATCAGTGTTGCTACACTAAGCTAGAATATTTTTTTAATTTGGTTTTCCACTTTGTTAATACCATTAAAGTTGTCTTCCACCTGCGCCTGAAAAGTTTTCTCCTGTGTTTTTGTTGTAGAAAACTTGGTTTCGTTAGATTGATTTTGCGTGCTGATTATGCGGCTTGTAAAAAAATCTGGCTGGTTGAGTTATAGAGCTGTTCTACTTCTGCTTTAATTTTTTCAATATTTGTACCCTCAGGTAACTGAAGCTTTTCCCATAGTTCCAGATCTAGGGGAGGGGGAGATAAAACTTCGCCGCTATCTCCCAGTTTTAAATCATTGGCTATATGGTCAGCAATATTTAGAATTCCTGATTCTAGGTCGAGAGATGAATCTGATTGGTGGTGGTTCCCTACAACTTTTTGATGAAAGACTGGAAGTTTCCAGTCTTTCAGGAGCCGTTGCCCAACATCCGTATGACTGAATCCTAATATAGCTTTCTCCGCTTCATTTAATGAAATTTCTTCGGCTTTGCATCGCATAAAAACTGAAAGAATGCTGAAAGGTGCAGACAGGGCTAAAACCAGACGTCCTATATCGTGTAGCATTCCTGCAACAAAAAACCTTTCTGTATTTACTTCTTTTCTTAGGGAAGCAATGGTTCTTGCTGCTAATCCACAGGCTATGCTGTGTTTCCAGAATGACTCCATATTAATAACGCTGTCGGGGATGTTTTTAAAGCGGTCGATGACCACGGTTGAAAGAACAAGATTATTTAATTGTTCCAAGCCAACCACACTAATAGCATGTGAGATTGTTTCTATTTGGGAGGGAAAAGCATAAAAAGCACTGTTAACAATTTTTAAAAGGCGTAACGAAAGACCGGTGTCTATGGAAATAATTTCTGAGATTTCATCAAACGACCCATCCGGATCTTCCATGGCTTCCTTAAAGTCGTAATAAACTTCAGGTAGGGTAGGTATTTCAATTTCACCATCAAACAACTCTTGGATTTCCACTATAAAGCCTTTCTGCAAGTATATTCAGAGTTATCACGATAACGTTAATAAACCTTAGAAGGTATCCCCCAAACGTGGGGAATTTCGAGAAACTCTTAACGATAGATAATATAAGTTCGATTCCGAACGATTTTTATAGAGCTGTTCTGGGTTTTCAGTTTGTAGGATGGAAAATACAGCGGATGATGGTAACAGTTCATAACATGTTCTCCCCAGAATAGTTATATATTTACACCAAATGTTAGCATGGTTTTGTAGTCTCACCAAGTTGAATTTGGGGATTACTGGGGAAATTCGAGATAGGATAGTAGAAGAGGTCGCTGTAACTTAGGGGATTTTGAATTTTCTGCCCAGGAAAGTCTGATAGCATTTCCGTCGGCATCTTTCCCGTAATAAAGATACGCTTCGTTGGGGGCTTGCATTTCGAGGAATCTTGAATTCATAAACTGATTGATAAGTTTGACTGCAATATTATCTGTATTTTCAGATGGCTCCCAACTAACTAGAACCTTTTTCAATCTGTTATTTGTGTGTGAAAAAAAATATTGAACGGAGGCATAATCACCTTTTGCGGATAGTTTGGTGGTAAAAATGGTAAGAATATTTCCTTCTAGTCCAGAGGTTTCTATCATGGACTCATCAACTTTAAAGTCCTTTTGAATCGCATTTTTTACTTGTGACATATTCATTCCAAAACGCGCCAGGCGAAAACCTTTCAAGCCAAGTCCTTTAGCTTTTTTTGCAGGAGCAGAGGGGGTAGTCTTGATTTTTTGATGCGGCGTAGAAGCTTTCGCAATACTTTTCTCTTGAGGTATCGAGAGTTCTTCAGGCTCGATGATTTTTAGGGACTGCTTTTCTAACTCGGGTTCACCACCTTGAGAGTTCTCTTGAACCGATACTGTAATATTGTCATATTTTTTTATAAACTTAGTCGTGAGTCTGACGGGACTATTTCCCTCCGAATCCCAACTATAAAGACCGTTCCCTATAAAAAATATAGGAGAGCCATTTACAAATACATACTCGGGAAAAGCCTTATCACTTACAGAGGGAATACTTTTTATTGCATCCTGAATTGTTGATTTGACCTGTTCTAAATCGGTGCCCAATCCTACCTCCACCATAAAGTCATCGATGATCGTGATTTCTTCGCGCTTGTTTTCTGGTAGGGACTCATAATAAGTAGATATGATTTTGGTTGAATCGGTTTTTTCAATCGCAGTGGGTTGGGATGGAATGCGAATTAGGATATCACCAAATTCACGGATGTATTTTGTGGTCAAACGAACGCGATATTTTCCCGCACGGTCCCAGGCATAAAGCCCTTTGCGAATGTGATGAACTTTTTCCTTGTTCACATAAACCACATCCGGTTCTGTTTTTCCATTAACTAAGGGAATGCTTCCCACCGCATCGAGAATCGTACAACTGACCGAACGCTGATCGGGGCCGAGCCCCACCTTCACCGAGTGATTATCGATGACAGTAATTTCTTCGTGTCTGTTCTCTTCGAGATTGTTGTGGAAATTGGACGTATCGTCAGCCGCCCAGCTCAGAACCGGCACCAACAATAGAAAAATGGAAAGCAGTGAGTAATTTTTTTTCATAATTAATAATGGGCATAAGTGTTATCTGATTAGACCAAACCTCTCCGCACTACATCTTGAATCATAGGGAGTGTGTGGCTATTCAGACAATTGATGTCCTGCCTTAAATTATTTATCTGGATTGCCGCGCGGCTTTGTAGCTCGCAATGGCGTGCGGAGGGGGTATGCTAGGTGGAACCCACACGAAAAAGGGCAGTTCTAAAAAACTGCTCCTACGGCGTGAGTAAATCCGCCCTCCGCGGAGGAGTGGTACGCCCGAGAGGATTCGAACCTCCGACCTACGGTACCGGAAACCGCCACTCTATCCAGCTGAGCTACGGGCGCATGAATTAGATTATGCTTCTTTGGGCGCAGCCTTCTTCAAACCCGGCTACATTTCCTACTTGTCGATTCAGTTCTACGCCAAATTCTTTTATCATTTTTAAACGAATGCTCCACCACTTGGCTTCGGCTTGAACTTCTTCATCGGCTCCGCTTGCTAAAACAACTTTATGAATTTTGGTGACCTCATCCATCGCAATTTTTAACCCCTCGACAGCTTTAAGTCCCTGCTCTTCCATGGCCTGCATAGGGTCAGCGACCAATTGCTTTTTGAAGTTTTCATCCGTGATGGCTTTTCCAGCGATGATTTTCCATTTGTCATCCAGCTCTTTTTTGCGGATGGGATTGATTGGGTTGGTGGTGCCACTCGCGCCGATAATCTCATTCATATTTAAATCCTTTCCGGCATCCACGGGCCGGTCAAAGTTAATTAGGT
This sequence comes from Nitrospinaceae bacterium, assembly GCA_029261675.1. GTDB lineage: Bacteria > Nitrospinota > Nitrospinia > Nitrospinales > VA-1 > UBA8687. The sequence continues at coordinate 178 of JAJDBA010000291.1, read as the reverse complement.
GTATAGAAATAATACCCGATTCCAGTAAGGTTGACCAGTCTGGATTGGATACAAAGTCAGATGAATTAGCTAAAAACGGGAGAGGGGTGTCTGTTTAGGGGGTTGCTTTGATGATTTCTTCAGCTCTTTTTAATGCTTCATCAAGCTTGTCTGTATGGGTGCCTCCTGCCTGAGCCAT
>JAJDBA010000290.1 GCA_029261675.1 Nitrospinaceae bacterium | reverse complement strand
GATATTCGTTATCAAAAAGGAGATTGCCAATGTCAAACAAAATCAAAATTTGCAAAGGGGCAGGATGCAAAGCTTGGAAGTCGGAGTACATGGCGAAACAGTTGAGACAGACCCAAGGTTCTGATGGTGTTTGTCTGGTTCCTTGTATGCGGCAATGTGGTGGTGGAGCATCGGTACAATTTGAAGGTCAAGGCGAAGTGTTGAAGCTACGCGAAACCCATGAAGTGGCGTATTTATTAAATTCGAATGCAGGTGCTTTGGCTACTGCCTGCTAAGTCATTAAAAAAATTTTGCTTTTTTAAATTATGATAATAATTATCAATTTCAAATAGATTTTTTGGAGATAAATAAACATGAGTGTTGCCATTATTGGAGGGTTGGACAGGTTGAAACGATCTTATGAAAAGGAATGCCGTAACAGGGGGTTTGATGCAAGGGTGTTCAGTCAGCGTATTCCCAATATGGCTCGGCGTATGAATGGCGTCCAGCGAATTCTTATTTTTACAGGGACGGTAGCCCACCCCATGGTTACCGAAGCTGTTCGAGTTGGTAAGGAGCAAAACATTCCTGTCGATCGGTGCCACTCCAGCAGTATTTCGGCTTTGAAACGTTGCCTGAACAGTCTTTCTTAAAAAGGGGGAGATATGACAATAGCGCCTAAAAAAATTCTATTGGTTCACAACAATCCAGAAGAACGAGGCCGACTGGGAATCATGCTCTCCCGTTTTGGGCACGAAGTGAGATTCTCCTGCGGTAAGGGTTGCCCGGACCAACTGAGCCGGGATAATGACCTGGTTATTGTTGATGACAAGTTGGCTGGGCAATCCGGTTTTGATTTTTTAAAACAAGTTTCCAGCGAACAATGCGAAAAAGTAATTTATCTTTCTTCACGTCTTTGGTTAGAAGCTTCGACGGAACTGCAAGAGTTAAATATTTATGAATGGATTACAAAACCAGTAGACCCTTTGAAGCTGGCAGTCGTGGTCTGCGATTATTTTGTTGAGGTCACCGGTGAACGGGTTTTGCCCGTATCAAAATTTTGATTTTTTCGGCCATGCCCCAGGCCGAATCAAAGGGTCCGTGACTGGGGGTTGCGCCCCGGCCACGGACTTGTTTCTCTTTATATTTTGGTGTTAAAGGAGATGAATCATGTTAATGCGAACAAAATCGTCCCTTGAAAGATCTTTGGGATTAGACATTTCCAGGGGACTGGAGGCAGGGGAGTTTTCTGTGTATTACCAGCCACAATGGGATCTCTTTTCAAAATCCGTTACGGGGTTCGAAGCCCTTGCACGATGGCATGCCCCAGGTTACGGCCAAATATCGCCTTCCGAATTCATTCCCATAGCTGAATCAACCGGAGGTATCAAGGAACTCGGTGAATGGGTTTTATTGACTGCATGCGGACAGGCTAAGCGATGGCAGAAAATCGTAAAGCAACCCTTCCTTATATCGGTTAACGTTTCGGGACATCAGCTAGAACAAAAAGATTTTGCCAGTCGCATTATTACTATGCTTTCTATTACGGGTTTGGCTCCCGAGCATTTGGAATTAGAAATTACAGAATCCGTTTTTCTTCATAACTTACCCGCTATTCTCCATTCGTTAACTTGTTTGAGGGAGGAAGGAGTTCGGTTTGCTTTAGATGATTTTGGCATGGGTTATTCCTCCATTCATCACTTGTCACGTTTACCTCTCGACTGTCTGAAGATAGATCAAAGTTTTGTGAGAGCTTTGGATTCAGGGCAAACGCGAACTGTTATAAAAGCTATGGCAAATCTGGCGGGAGAATTGGGTATGCGAACCGTTGTGGAAGGGGTGCAGAACGAGAGTGAAGAATTCAATCTTTGGCAGTTGGGTTTGAATCAGGGGCAGGGGTATAAATTGAGTCCGCCCGTGTCTGCGGAAAAGGCCATTGGTTTTATTATTTAAAGAGATGGCATTGAGAAGAATGGTGAAATTTAGCTTCTTTAAATGAAAATAATTATCAAAATTAATTTTATTTGATACTTTAGACTCAAATTTTAAGTTGTTGAATATTTTATGTTTACGGCGATATTATTGCGGTTTATTGGAGTTATACAAGCAAAACCCTTTGTTTTATTAATGTTTAAGGTTGACAGGTTCATGGCAATTGTTTATAAAAGGATAATTCGGTAAATGACAACCATTCTCAATTAGATTTTTAAGTTTATTTTTTGCATATTTTTTTATTAAGAGGAGAAAGGAGTAACTCAATGAAACAAAAGCTTACATTGTTTGCTTTGATAGGTTTGGTCGCGCTTTTCTGGTGCACCCCAGCCTACTCAGCATCCATGGAGGACTTGGAAAAGAAGATAGATCTTCTGACCGATGAACTCGATGATTTAAAAGAAGGCGACATGCTTCGAGGGCAACGGGGGCGGTCAAGAAAGTTCCAGCAACCCAACTTTGTCACCCTGTTTGGTTATGGTGAGCTGCATTACGTTGATCATGAAGACAGTCATGCCGTGTTGGACCAGCATCGGTACGTTATTGGTATTCATTCAATACTGAATAAATGGATTCACCTGACAGCTGAAATTGATTTTGAACATGCAGCGCAGGAGCTGGAATTCGAATTGAGTTATGTCGACTTCCTGCTTTCCAGAGAGTTTAATGTTAGAGCCGGGGTCATGTTGGCTCCCATTGGTTTTCTTAATGAATTTCACGAGCCACCTCTTTTCTGGACAACAGAAAGACCTTTACTGCAACAAAGATTGATTCCAACCACTTGGTCCATGGCAGGATTTGGAGCATTGGGAACTCCCGTAGATGGTCTTAACTACCGTGTTTATTTTGTGGGTTCCATGCAGTCTATTGGGGAAGACACAGGGTCATCAGGAAGTGGAAATGGCGGTGGCGGTGATGCTTCGTCTTTCAGTAGCAATGGTATACGCGGTGGTCGGCACCAGATCAACAATGCCATTGCAGAAGACTTTGCTGTAACAGGGCGATTGGAGTTCACCAAATTATTGCCGGGCCTTCAAGTAGGTCTTTCTACATACCTCGGCGACACCTCTCAAGGTAAAATCGACAAGGGTGGGTTCATGGCTTTGTTTGAAGCAGATGTCCAATATCGTAATAAATGGTTCGAAATGAATTCAACTATTGTAAACACTTCTATCAGTGACACGACAGCGTTGAATAATTTTTGTCGGAACCCTGGGCATTCGTGTGATGGGAGAATTGCTGAAAACCAGTTTGGTTTCAATATTCAAGGGGGTATTCATATTCCGCAATTGTTGGGTAAGAAAACCACGCAGGACATTGTTGCTCACTATATGTTTGAGCGAGTTCGTACTCAAGACAAAAATGATGGTACTTATGCAATTGATTATTCAAGAAACCGCAACGCGGTTCATAATTTTGGAGTCGCTTATTATCCGATTCCTAAGGTATCCTTAAAAGCTGATGTTCTGTTGGTAAATACGGAGGATGGTAATAACGACAGAACTTTTCAAATGGCTGTGGGTTACTTGTACTAAGTTGATGACTGTCCGTTAGGACACCCTATCCTGGCATCTCGAGATTCTTGCTCCTCCAAGGTCTCGGGATGTCAGGATTTTTTTTGCCTAACGGGCTTTAATGTAGTAAAACCAAGGGTATACAAATTAATTGATAGTGATTATTACTATCTGTTGAAAATCAAACCCATGAGGAAAGGTTTTGGAGAATTTTTTTAATTTCCTCTAAATGGGTTGCCGTAAAATCAAGTTATCTAAAATACACCATGAATTCCAAAAGTTTAAAGGTTCTTCTAAGTATCTTATTGTTGTTTGCAATTTCCTTGAATATTTTTTCAACCAAGGCATATTCTCAAACTGCGGTACTGGATATGCAGGTTTACCTGACCAAAAAGCAGGCTTTTGAAATTTTCTTTCCCGGGGCTGACAAGGTTGTCCGGGAGAAAAATTGGGTGACCCCGGAACAAATTAAAAGGGTAGAGGAGATATCTCTTCAAGAAATAGAATTTAGCAATCGCATCAATTTTTATGTTGGCAAGAAAGGCGATCAAATAATGGGTTATGCGTATCTTGATCATCAGATTGGAAAATCTTTCCCCATTACTTTTATGACAGTTCTGAATATTGACGGAACGGTGCGCGATGTAGAAATTCTGGTATATCGAGAGCCCCGTGGCTGGGAGGTGCGCTTTCCTCCTTTTATGGACCAGTTCACCGGCAAGAATGCGGATTCAGATTATAGAGAGATCAATACGATTACGGGTGCCACTTTATCCGTTAATGCTTTAAGAAAGGGCGTTGCGCGGGCTGCTGCCTTATATAAAGTTATTTACTTGGATAAATAACCAACTACCCTCCTGCTGCGTCATCGCCAACCGTAGAGCGGCGATCCAGAAAATAATAAAGTTGTCTTTTTTAGGTTCCAATCAACTTGGTTTATCTTACGGGTATTGTCATTGATGCCTCTTTCCTATATAAAGTTAAGCATTCCAATTTTGATTCTATAATCATGAAAATAGCTTCTGTAGTATTAGCTTTATTTTTAACTGCTTGCTCCTCAAACCCCATAGCCGACACTTTTTCGGATAATCCCTTTCAACATACGGAGTTGCTGCTGGATGCAGAGCAGTCCATTGAAACTTTGATTAATTTAGAGGGGCATCGAATTCCGCAAGAGCTATTAAGTCATGCGAAAGCTTTTGTGGTTTTTCCTGATCTGGTGAAAGCGGCAGTGATAGCTGGCGCAAGGGTAGGGAAAGGTGTTGTTGTAGTTCGCTCTCCTAAAACTGGAAAATGGAATCCGCCCGCATTCATTAAATCTCGACAAGCCAGTTATGGTTTTCAAGCTGGAATTCAAAAAGCAGAGATTGTACTCGTTGTTATTACAAACAAGGGCTTGAGAGAATTGTTCAAAACCCAATTCGACTTAGGGGCTGGACCTGAGCTGGCGATAGGTCCCTTAGGAAAGAAAGTAGATGTGAATTTTCAAAAAATTCTCTACAAAAAAGATATTTACGCTTATTCCACCATTAAAGGGTTATTCGCGGGCGTTTCCTTAAAAGGCACCGTTATTACCTCTGACAAAACCGCAAATCACCGATACTACCAACAAAAAGTCAGTAATAGAAACCTGCTTTTGGGGCATAAAGGTGTCAAAATACCTGAATCTGCAAAAGCTTTTCTTCAAAGACTGAATAAACTCGCCCCTCCTGCTTCTTAGCAAAGCTCCTCAGAAAATTTAGCAAACTGCAATTAAAAGCATAAAAAACCTCTGAACCTTTGGATATCGACCTTTTGGCCTCTAACGCCAAGTAGCGGTATTTTTCCGCCTCCGAGGGGGATGCAAATAGCAATCGCTCATTGGGCCGTGATAGCGTTTGCACCAACAAAAATTATATTGCAATTTATCTGCGGCGGTTCGCCGCATAAACCATTTAAAATTAAAGGTTTATTTTTTTTTAGCCGTTAATAAAGACACTAAATTGTGTCAATTATAGCGCTCGCGTTCATTTTTTGACCACCCTCAGGGACGAAAGGTGGAGTGCCATTTTTTCGCCTGGTTTGCGATCTGAGGGCATTTTGAGATTGGTAAGATATTGAATTTTAATGGATTAAAATTTATTGGTCGTTTTGGCAGGGTT
>JAJDBA010000289.1 GCA_029261675.1 Nitrospinaceae bacterium | reverse complement strand
AGACCCCACACTGGTACCCATTGCATTGGCCACATCGTTGGCACCAATATTACAGGCCATGTATATACATGCTATGACTGCGAATGAAAGCAGGAAGGTGTTTAAATCCAAACCGGGCTCCTTAGCCTGGGTAAAGTTAATTGGGGAATTTTATTATTGAGAAAGGAATATCCTGAGAGTTTTACCAATTTGTTCGGTTTTATCCGCAACCGCTCCCAACTTTTTGATCACTTCATTCCAGAGAAACAAATCAGCTGCATCAATCTGGTTTCCTAATGAAAAAAGTTTTTGAGCCAGCTGAAATTGCTTGCGATCTGCCTCCCATTCTAATGTCCCTAAGACCTGAGTCGCCTTATCCACTTTATCAGCCTCCGCTCCACCGAAGGAAGATTCCAACAAAGCTTCAAGCTCCTGAATAAGGTCACAGCCTTTATAGGCTGTTTTAACAACATGATTTACCAGTTCAGAGAGCGGATCTTTAATTACTTCCGGAGTATCAAGGTTTTTTATTCTTAAAAGCACCGCCAGATCTTCTACCGCATCGGCGATATCATCCTGAGCTGAGAGCAAATGCATAAAATCTTTTTTATCTACAGGAAGAAAAACGGTCTGTCGCATATGTGTGCGAATGTCGTCTTTGATCTTGTCTGCTTCGTGCTCAAGCTTCACGATCATTTCGGAAATTTCTCCGACCACATCATAATTTCTTTCATCAAGGGCTTTGAACAGAGGCTCTATCTGATCCACACAAGCTCGGACCTTATCCATATGGCTCCCTAATGGTTTGAAAGGAGATTTGGAAAACATTGACAGAATGGATCTCATTTACACCTCAAAGATTAAAAAGACAAGCAGGGTGAAGTTATTCTATTTGGGCAACAATTGCAAGTTGGATTGGCTATGAATTTAAGATGTTTTCCATGCAAAACAATTCACAAAAAAAACGCAATTTTAACAATAAGTTACAGGAAGAGCGACTCTGCGTTTTAGCACGTCACTTTTACCGACCCATAATGGAGAGCCAGTCATCGAGGCTGTTTATTTTTAGATAAGAATTCGATTCTCTCACATCCCCCATTTCTCCAGACGGGCTTCCGCCATAATTGTGGCCTGGATATAAAATAATATGATCCTCAATTTTAGATAAGCGTCGGGTAAGTGTATGGAACAATTCTTCGCTGTCGCCTCCTGGCAAATCGACCCGACCGCATCCTTGTAGAAATAAAGTATCCCCAGCAACCAAACTATCTGCGACACGAAAACATTGCGAACCAGGAGTATGCCCAGGCGTGTGGAGGCATTTTATTTCCACGGACCCTATCTTGACAATATCGTCTCCATCCATTTGCTTCATATCTGACATAGAGATACCCGTGACCTGCTTGACCCCTTCAGCTTCATGCTTGTTTACATAGACGGGAACAGGGTTCTTGCTCATCAATTCTGCCAGCCCCGTAATTTCTATTCCAAAAATCTCTCCGCCAACATGGTCAGGGTGATAATGCGTTACCAAAGCCCCCGTCAATTTCATACCATCTTCTTCAACCACTTTAAGAATGCCATCAATATCCCAAGCGGGATCGACCACCATACACTCACGCGTTTCAGTGTTGCCAATCAGATAGACAAAGTTTGCCATAGACCGAGCCGATGGATTACTCGTGCCTAAATCAATTCCAGACAATAATTGTTTAAAGTAAATCGGATTAGTTTCTGACAAAGAGGCCTCCGTTCTAATTTTTAGTTTTTAGCAATTGGTTTAATAAATCTGCCAGCCGAATTCCCGCTTGCGCCATGCGCTGATCAAGAATTTCCCTACCTTGATATATATATGTTTTAGACAATTCATTATTTTCTAATGGATAAGCATATTTCAAAGCCAATGATCGAGACTCATCGCCCCAATCATTTACTTTGGAATGGAGCCATTCAGATTTCTCTAAATCTTGCAACCGAGCATTCAAATGCGTGGCATATTTTAACAGACTTTCTTTCTTCCAATCGATCAGCCCACCATCCCACAAATAATGAAGGGTGACATTTTTCCCTAAATAATCAAGGCGAACTTTCCCACCTCCTCGGTCTTTGCGGTTGCCCAAATGCAGAGGCTGGTGTACATCGCCGACAAAATGCACTAGGTATTTTAACGCAACCTTTCTTCTCTTTAATGGCAATTCAACGTTTGCCAGCACAGAAGAAAATTCTTTTATTTTTTCAATAACGCAATTTCCCTTCGGGCAGTCCCGCAACATCACATAAGTCCATTCGCCTTCTTTTACATTGGTGTAATGCCAGGGTTTTTCCTGTTTTCTATATCGTTTAACTTTGTCGGCCCAGTTCGCTATATCCGCCAGATTGTTTATGTTAAACTCATCAGCGATAATTTTTTTTGTTTCGGGGGCCAAATTAGATTCCGCTATAGTGCCGACAACACGATGACCTTGAGGACCCCAGCCATAAGCGAGATTTATAGAAAGCAGACCCCAGACCACCCCTGCTCTGCACAAAATAAAGAAAATTTTCTTGCCTTTAAACATTTCACTTTCGTCAGATGAATAAGCCTTTTTATCATACCGTAAAATTCTGGATCCTCATTATTTCCCTGTCCATTTTACTTGGAACCGCAGCAGTACTTGCACGTCTTTTTGACCGTTCCGGGAATGCATCCCACAATATAGCAAGTCTCTGGTGCCGGTTACTTTGTCAGTGGAATGGAGTGAAAGTTAAAATCACCGGCCTGGAGCATATACTAACCGATCAACCACAGATATTTGTTTCCAACCATCAAGGTTATTTTGACATATTTGCCCTGTCAGGGTTCTTACCCGTTCAAATACGCTGGGTTGCAAAGTCCAGTCTCTTCAAAATGCCATTTATGGGTTGGGCGATGACAGCGGCAGGTTACATCCGCGTTGAAAGGGGGGACCGGAAAAAATCGTATCAGGCATTCATACAAACAGTGGAGAAAGTGAAGCAGGGAAGCTCAGTAATTATATTTCCGGAAGGAACCCGCTCGGAGGATGGAACAGTAGGGCCATTTAAAAAAGGAAGCAATCTAATCGCCAGCCGATCTCACAGTCCCATGATTCCTGTGACCATTATAGGAAGTGGCGATATCATAAAAAAAGGCAGTGCCATAATTAATCCGGGCACCGTTCAAATCATCCTCTCGCCTCCCATCACAAAGCATCTGCATGAAAAGGACGACGGAGAAATATTGAACTCCATCCGCAATACGATATGCGCCAACCTCAAGACGATGTCTTGAGGCAGCGCCTTACCAATAATCCAACGGTATATCGGTACCGTTTGGGCATAGACCTATCGCCACCGGGCGTACGCCCGGCCCGGTTACTTCTTTTCTTTTTGGATGAATTCCCAGATTTCGGCAGGGTG
>JAJDBA010000288.1 GCA_029261675.1 Nitrospinaceae bacterium | reverse complement strand
AAGAAAGATGATGAGGCGAAAGCACCGCTGCCGGAAAAAGTGGAATCTATTCTTCCTCTTGATGTTATGGAATTGGAAGTGGGATATGAATTGATCCCGCTGGTGGATGCAGACCGTAATGGAGAACTTCTGGAAAGAATTAAATCCATTCGAAGGCAATTTGCTTTGGAGATGGGTTTTATTGTTCCGCCATTACATATTCGAGATAACCTGCAACTCAAGTCCAATGAATATTCGGTGGTTATCAAAGGTGTGGATGTGGCGCGTGATTCTATAATTATGGGACGGATACTTGCTATGAACCCTGGAACAACGGAAAGAGAATTGGATGGTATCAAAACTACGGAGCCGACCTTTGGACTGCCTGCTGTATGGATTCCGAGTAATAAAAAACAGGAAGCGCAGATGGCAGGATTTACGGTTGTAGACCCGGCAACCGTAATCACCACTCATATTAAAGAAACGATCAAGCGGCATGCTCCCGAATTGCTGGGTCGTCAAGAAACGCAGGCGTTGTTGGATAAGTTTAAAGAAACAAACCCGAAAGTGGTTGAAGAGTTAATTCCGAATCTGTTGCCTCTTGGAAAAGTTCAGAAAGTTCTTCAAAACCTGCTTAAAGAACAGATTTCTATTAGAGATCTCAGAACAATTCTTGAACAGCTCTCTGATTATGCTTCATTAACTCAGGATGCGGATGTGTTAACGGAGTATGTTCGTCAATCCCTGGCTCGTCCTATTACCAAACAATACCAATCTACAGATGGAACTCTGTCTGTTTTGACTTTGGACCGAGGCATTGAAGATATTATTGAAGGTTCTATACAAAAAACGGAAACCAGTGCTTATCTGGCATTGGAGCCGAATACGGCAGAAAAATTTCTTACAAAATTACGATCAATGATTGAAAAAATTACTCCGACCCTTGAGACATCGCCAGTATTGCTGGCTTCTCCAGGATTGAGAATGCACATTCGAAAATTTACGGAACGCTTTTTACCCGATCTTGCAATTATTTCGCACAGCGAAGTTTCTCCTTCAGTGCAGATAAAAACCATTGGTGTGGTGGACTTGAATGCGAATTAAAAAATTTACAGCTAAAAATTATGCCGATGCTCTAGAGCAGGTGAAAAAAGAGTTGGGTGACGATGCGCTCATTATGAGCACTCGTTCCATTAAGCCAGAATCACCTTTATCGGGTCGCAGTGTTGCAAATAGGGTTGAGATAACAGCGGCCATTGAATTCGAAGAGCCCGTTGCTGCAAATATTGAAGAGGAATTGGATTTGAATGAAAGTGATAGCTTGGATATGAAATCTCTCATCTTCAATCTACTAAGCGAGAAGGGGCAGGCTCAAGCTTTGGGATTAAAGCCGAGCCAGTTTGAAACTTATTCCCATCTGGTAGAAAACGGATTGGATGAACAACTGGCATCGAAGATACTTAAAAAATCCATATCTGAGAACGACGAAAAACCAGCGAAAGAAAAAATACGTGCGATGAATCTTATGAAAAAGGTCATTCCTTATGAAGGTGAGATTAATCTGGAGACGGAAGGTCCTAAAATAGTTGCATTCGTGGGTCCGACAGGCGTTGGGAAAACCACAACGATTGCCAAGGTTGCCGCAGACTACGCTATTCGAAAAAATAAAAAAGTAGCTCTGGTTTCTCTGGATACTTATAGGTTGGGTGCGGTTGAACAACTACAAATTTATGGAGATATCATGCAACTGCCTGTTGAGGTAGCAGGTGGAAAAAACGAGTTACGCGAAATTGTAAATAAGCATTCCGATAAAGATCTTATTCTAATCGATACCACAGGGCGGTCGCATCGGGATAAAGACTACTCACGACAGCTTAAAGAGATTTTTGATGCGATTGGTGGCGTGGAGACACATCTGGTTCTCAGTGTCACTGCCCAGGAAAAGCTGTTTTCAACGACTTATCAACAGTTTTCGCCGCTTGGCGTGGACCGTGTGCTTTTTACCAAGCTTGATGAGGGCTTGAATTTTGGCCCCTTGTTCAACTTTTCAGTACGAAACCGAGTTCCTCTGTCTTATTTTACTGCAGGTCAAAATGTGCCTGAAGATTTGGAGGTCGCGGCACCGGATAAGGTAATAAGTTTGATTTTTAACTGATTTCAAGATAAATTAAGGGATTAAGATATGATATTGGACGGGCAAGCAACTACTTTAAAAAGAATGACATACAGCGACATGGACGAATCAGGTTTGAGAGTTCTAGCAGTCAGTAGTGGTAAGGGAGGTGTTGGTAAAACCAATATCGTGGCTAACCTTGCTTACGCCTTGTCTAAACGAGGTAAAAAAGTTCTGGTGGTCGATGCGGATCTTGGCCTGAACAATATCGATATTCTTTTAGGCTTAGCTTCCAAAAAACATATTGGCCATGTTCTTTCGGGAGAATCTAATGTCGAAGACATTATCTTGCGCGGCCCGGAAGGTATTCATGTTTTGCCAGCAGGTGACGGACTTCAAGAGCTGACACAACTGGAGACCGAAAAGAAAATGATGCTCATGGACGAGTTAGATCGTGTCAGCCGTGGATATGATTTTCTGATTTTCGATACAGGTGCAGGTATTTCAGCTAATGTGACTTTCTTTTGCAGTGCTGCCCATGAAACTCTTCTTATTGCCACAACCGAGCCTACTTCGTTGACCGATGTCTATGCGTTGATGAAGATTTTACATAACAACCATTCTCAAAAAAACTTCAGGTTGATTGTTAATTCCGTTGCGTCTGAAAGAGAAGCGCAAGGTGTTTACAGAAATTTGACAGCGGTTACCGACCGCTTCCTTAGCGGTGTTTCTGTTGAGTATATGGGATATATATTACACGATCCGAATGTTCCGAAAGCCATTCGCCAACAAAAAGCTTTTCTGGAACTTTACCCTTTTTCAAAATTCAGTGGCTGTATCAATGAACTTGCCGAAAAGATTTCAAAAGAGAAACCGAAATCGGGTGAAGGCAATCAACCCTATTTTTGGAGGAGTGCTTTTCAAGCCCAATGAGTCCCGATAATATACAAAAGATGGCCACTTCGTTTGGTCTCCTGTCCTTCGGAATTTTATCTATAGGCAGTGTTTTAATGGGGGCGACATTTTTCACGGGAATCTTTCGTGGGATTGGTGGGGCGATACTTTTTGGATTGCTGGCTTGGGGAGTAGGGGCGATGTTGATGCAGGAAGATGAAGAAGGTATGGTTGATAACGACGATCAAGAAGTAGACAAGGGCACTCAATTGGATCAAACGGCGTAATGAGAGAAAATATAAATGGCTACTAAAGGACATGCAATCAATCAGGTTGAAATTTCGGTAGAGAACCGCGAAGAGGTTATTAGAGAATACGCACCGATGATCAAATATGTTGCGAACCGGATCGCTATGCGCCTTCCTCCGCACATCGAAGTAGATGACTTGATCAGTGTCGGCGTGCTCGGCTTGATTGATGCGATTGACAAATACGATGCATCACGTGGTGCTAAGTTTAAAACCTATGCTGAATTCAGGGTGCGTGGAGCTATTCTTGATGAACTGAGGTCTATGGATTGGGTTCCGCGATCGGTACGGCAGAAAGCTTCTGCGTTGGATGGAGTCGTTCAGAAATTGCAGAACCAGTTGGGCCGTCCTCCTGAAGATGATGAGGTCGCCGGTGAAATGGGTGTCAGCATGGATGAGCTTTTCAATACCATGAACGAAACGAAAAGCATGCCGATTCTCAGTTTGGAGGATTTAGGAATCGCCAAGGAGTCCGGCGAGCAACAAAGTCTTCTAGATTGTCTGGCTGGTAAGGGTGATAACGATCCGCAAACATCGCTCCGCCTGAATGAACTGAAAGAGATCATCGCCAAAGCCATCGATACACTACCTGAAAAAGAGCGATTGATGATATCCCTTTATTATTATGAAGAACTGACCATGAAAGAGATCGGGGAAGTTCTTGGTATTACAGAGTCCCGAGTTTCGCAAATCCACTCCAAAGCGGTTTTCAGACTGCGTTCCAAGTTGAAAGCTATCATCGCCGAAGAAATGTAGTTTTCCTCAGTCCTACTGAAAAAAAACAAGTAAATATATTAGATACTGTTGGATTTTTGCAGTGCACCTTTCCACCATTGAATGGTCCGGTCAAGCCCCGTATTGATATCGAACCTTGGTGCCCATCCTACTTCTTCTGTTAACCTTTTGGTGTCGGCTACCAGTATCGGCGGGTCATTTGCGGGAGAGGGAAGGGCGCCCATCCTAATCAAATTGCTACGTCCAATTTTCTCGCCGATGGTTTTTATAACATCCTTGAGTGCGACACCCTCGCCTGATCCTATATTGACAATTCCCGTTATTTCATCTTCCAGAATAGATACGAATCCAGAGGCTACATCTTCAACAAAAAGTAGATCTCGTTTTTGCTTTCCATGGGAGCATTTTGCAGGCTCATTTTTCAATAAAGAACGAACTATTGAGGAGACAAGACGCGCTGGATGTTCGTAAGGCCCGTAAACAAAAAATATTCGTCCCCAACAAAGGCTTAAATTGACTTCATGACAGAAAGACTCGGCTTTGATTTGAAGCTCCTGTTTACATCTTCCATAAAGCGTCGCTGGCTTCTCAGGGCGCCCCTTTTCAGAATAAATACTTTTATTCCAATTGTATTCAGCGCAACTGCCTGCAATAACAACTCGCTTCCCACCTTGTGCGTGAAAAAATTTTATTAAATCAAAGCTAGCTTCAACCCATTGAGTATTTTCAGGGTCTGTCCAGAACTTTCCCGGCTCGGCGCACCATGCAAAATGGAGTAGATGGGTGGGTTGGATTTTTTCTATAAGGTCTTGTGTATGAGTAGAATTTTTTAGGTCAGCCTGATGCCATTTTATGCTGGTTTTGTTTTTTGGTTTATTTTTAAATGAGACAGCGTGTACTTCGTGGCCGGCTTGCAATAAGGGGGTAAGCGTATGCCTTCCGATAAATCCAGAAGCTCCAGTTATCAGGATTTTTTTCATGAAGTAAAGTCAGGAAAAATTTGATCTTTAGGTGAAATGGCTATTGGTTCGGTAGGCCATTCAATGTTAAAGGAAGGATCATCCCAGCGGAACCCACTGGAGTTATTTGGAGAATAAAACTGGGACATTTGATATATTACCTCTGTGTTATCCTCCAAGGTTTGAAACCCATGAGCAAATCCTTCGGGTACATATATCATTCTCTTGTTTTCGAGAGATATTTCTATAGAAGTCCATTCCATATAGGTAGTAGAGTTAGGTCGTAAATCCACAATTACGTCATAGATGAATCCTCGGGAGCATCGAACCAGTTTAGCTTCTGCGTGAGGCCCCTTTTGAAAGTGCATTCCTCTTAAAGTAAATTTCTTTCTATTAAGCGAAACGCTACACTGGGAAATATTTGGATTCAGTCCGTGATTTTTAAATTCTTTTTGGCAAAATATACGAGCGAAAGCGCCTCTCTCGTCGGTTAACATTTCTGGTTCTATAACAAATGCGCCTTGCAAATTGGTTTCTTTAAAAATCATTGTTGTAGCATTACGGTTGGTATTGGGATTATGAACTCTCCTCCCCATTTATAAATATGTTTCATTTGTTCAATAATTTCATTTTTAATGTTCCACGGTAAAATGAGGAGATAGTCTGGTTTTGTATCTTTAATTTTATCAGGGTGAAAAATCGGGATATGGGTTCCAGGAAGATAACGGCCTTGCTTTTCAGGGTTTAGATCTACAGTGTAATCAATTAAATCAATTCCGATATTGCAATAATTAAGAAGTGTGTTGCCTTTGGCAGGAGCTCCATATGCTGCTATAGATTTTCCAGTTTGCTTTTTTTCAGCTAAAAAACTATAAAGTTTTCGTTTTGTTTCTTCTACCTGCTTGGTAAAGCTAAGGTAGGAACTTATTTTGTCCATGCCTCCATTTTTTTCCATTAGTTTGACACGTGACACGTTTTCACTTATGGAATTTTCTGTGTTTTCTTGGTGTTTAACGTATATTCTTAAAGAGCCTCCATGGGTATTTAACTCATCTACATCAAATAAGGTTAATCCATGATGGGAAAATATTTTTTCAGCGGTTAAAAATGAAAAATAGGAAAAATGTTCATGGTAAATCGTGTCAAACTGATTTTGTTCTATTAATTTAGTTAAAGAGGGGAACTCTAAGGTGATTACACCCTTAGGTTTAAGTAGAATTTTTAATCCAGCAATAAAATTGTTTAGGTTGGGTACATGAGCTAGGACATTATTGCAAATCAAAAGATCGGCCTGTTTATCCTCGGACTTTAAAATTTGAGCAAGTTCAGAATTGAAAAAACTTTTTACCGTAGGTATGCCGGAAGATTCTGCGACCAGAGCCACATTTTCTGCGGGTTCAATTCCCAAAACAGGAATTTCCTTTTCTTTGAAATATTTTAGAAGATATCCATCGTTGCTTGCAATTTCAATTACCTTTTTATTGTGATCAATTTTAAACCTGGAAATTACTTGGTTTGTGTATTCCTGACAATGTTTTAACCATGTTTCGGAATAGGATGAAAAGTATGCATAATTGGTGAAAATATTTTTCGGGCTTTCAAACTCATCGAGTTGTACCAAGTGGCAGACCTCGCATACGTAGGCATGTAATGGATAGAATGTTTCTTTGGTCTGTAATTGACTTTCCTCCAGAAAAGAATTGGAAAGTGGGGACTGACCGAGGTCACAAAACGAAATCAGTTTTGCAGTGCAGAATCTACAGGTCGGGAGGTTCAAGTGCACCTCATATTTTGATAACGTGATATTTGAGAGCGGGTAAATTTAGGCATGTCCTCTTTCCTATGGTAGGCTTGATACCACTCGTGAGTCCAATCCAAAGCTTTTTCCAGGTTTAATTTTGGATTCCAACCGAGAATAGTTCTGGCTTTGGAGCAGTCAAGTCGTAGCACGCTAGCTTCGTGGGGTTGTGGCGTGGAGCTTGTTGTCCACTGGGCATCCTGTCCCCAAAGATATGCAAGCCGCTTTGCAATCCACGATACTGGTTGAGAATTTGTATCGTTTGGTCCAAAGTTCCAACCTTCTGCGAAACTATCACCTTCGAGCCATAGCTTTTCTGCAAGAAGCAGATATCCACTGAGAGGATCCAAAACATGTTGCCATGGCCGAATAAAGGAAGGGTTTCGAATGAAAGCGGGACGATCTGCCATGAATTCTTGCATTATATCTGGAATGAGTCGGTTCTTTGCCCAATCGCCTCCTCCGATTACATTTCCTGCACGACCACTGGCGATGAAAACTTTGGATGTAGGGCCTGAGAAAAACGAATTCCGATAAGCACTAGTAACTAATTCTGAACAGCCTTTGCTACTGGAGTATGGATCATGTCCTCCCATGGGAGAATCTTCCTTATATTCTTGTGCTTGTTCACTATTGTTGTAGCATTTATCGCTTGTCACATTGATCAAGACCTTAACAGAGTTTGAGTGAAACGTAGATTCCAATATATTTACAGTGCCCATGATATTTGTTGCGTAAGTTTCTACTGGATGTTTATATGATTCCATGACTAGGGATTGAGCGGCCATGTGAATAACTATTTGGGGCTCATGGTAGTCAATCGCAGCACGGAGATCTTTTAGGTTTCGAATATCTCCAATCACTGAAGTTATTCCTCTGATAGCTTGGGCGACCTCAAACAAGTTGGGAGTGGTTGGAGGTTTCAAGGAATAGCCAATGACGTCGGCACCCAAACTCTCAAGCCATAGCGTAAGCCAACTGCCTTTGAATCCTGTATGCCCTGTGAGCAGCACTTTTTTTTTGGCCCAGAAGGCTGGGTTTATTTCCATGTTTTCCAAGGTGCTTTTCCAGAGTTCCAAAGGTTCTCGAGGAGCCTCTTTTCTCGGAGTGTATCCATGGGTTGCCAGAAACCATGATGCTTGTAGGCTGTGAAGTTATCACTACTGGCAAGTTGTTCCATGGGAGATTTTTCCCAGACAGTTGTGTCATCATCAATATAATCTAAAACTTTAGGGGAGAGGACGAAAAAACCGCCATTAATCCAGCCTTCGTTGCCCTTGGGCTTTTCTTCAAAACCAGTCACTCTTTGCTCATCTAATTTTAGATTTCCAAACCTTCCAGGAGGCAATACTGCGGTCACCGTTGCCAGCTTTCCTTCTGATTGATGAAAGTGAACCAACTTATTAATGTTGACATCACTTAGGCCATCGCCATAAGTCATGCAGAAATCATTTCCATCAAGATGAGAGCTAATTCTCTTGAGGCGACCTCCTGTCATGGTTTTTGCTCCTGTATCCACAAGGGTGACTTTCCAAGGTTCTGCGCTGTATTGATGAATATCCATCTTATTTTGAGAGAGATTAAATGTGACATCCGAAGCATGCAAGAGAGGTAGTTACTGAAGTATTCTTTTATTACAAATCCTTTGTAACCCAGGCAAATAATGAAGTCATTGATCCCATAAACGGAGTAAAGTTTCATAATATGCCATATTACTGGTTTGCCTCCGATTTCAATCATTGGCTTAGGTTTAGTTTCTGTTTCTTCGCTTAA
>JAJDBA010000287.1 GCA_029261675.1 Nitrospinaceae bacterium | reverse complement strand
CCCATCCCGCTATCCACCCCAATTCCACGATGCCGATGAAGTCGGTCAGCACCATGGCACCGAACGCCATGGCTGTGGTGATGGCTCCGGAAAAATTGCCTTGCCCGGTGCCTTGCAGAGTTTTTTGCAGGGCGGTTGAGATATCATCTCCCTCTTTTCGTTCTTCTTTATAGCGTTCGAGAATGTGGATGCCAAAGTCGATGCCTAGTCCGATTAAAATCGTTGTGAACACCACCGACAGAATATTAAGGTGACCCACTGTTAGCGAAGTAAAGCCGAGAGACCACGCTATGGCAATGAGCAGACTGAACACGGCGAGCAGGGGTTTTACGATTCCTTTAAACGCGATGATGAACAACAGGGCGACCCCGCCTAATGCTATTTTCGAGGCGAGCTCGACATCTTTTTGGGTGGTGATCATTTCGTCGGTGGAGATAACGTCTTCCCCTGTCAGCCCGACGGAGATGCTTGGAAAATCTTTTTTCACTTCGGCGATCAGCTCGCGTGCGGAGTAGACCGAGTCTTTATAGCCTGTGAAACTGGTTTCATCTTCGTTGGGGACAGCGAGTATGAAAAGCAGTTTTTCGTTTTTAGAAACCAGATAGCCTTTTTCGCGAAGAGACTCTTCGCCGGAATTGAACAACGATTGCCAAGGCGATTGGTAGTGATAGTTTTTTTCCAGTGACCGATTCATCTCTTCGATGATGCGTATCAGAAGGTTCAGGTCGTTTTCGTCATTTTTCTTTTCTTCTTCATCGCCCTCACCAAGAAAATCGGTCATCAGAGAATCGACCATACCGGAGCTAATTTCTCTATTGATCTGGTTGAGCAGGGGGTTGAGTCCGGGAGCGGCGTTGACAGATTCGATAAAGTCTTGATGCTCTTCGAGTTTTGTTTGCAGATTTTCTAATTCGGGTGGGTCGAGGTAGAGCAGGAAGCGGGAACGGAAATAAGATGTGTCGAATTTATAGATGACCTGTGAGAACAAGTCGGGCCTGACTTTTAACTTTGCGGCAAGTGTTTCGGCGAACTCGGCCATTTTTTCTGGCGATTCGCTTTCTGCGACGATGACCATTCCTTCGAGGTCTTCAAACTGGTCGCGGTATTCTTCGTAAAGTTTTACATAAGGCAGACCTTTGGCTACGAGGTCTCCGCGCCCGGTTTTGAAAGTCAGTTTTTCTCCGGTGACCCATATTGAGAGTCCTGCCAAAATGAGAGACAGGGCAACGACGACCAGCGAATGTTTAAACGCCAGTCGTTCAATAAAGCGGAATAGTTTGTTTAAAATGGTGGATTTATTGGAATCGGACATGAAACCGTATACTCCTTACTCGCAGAAATATCGCAAGAATAGATCGTCCTTTGTCGCTCGCGATGACGGGCAAGGTAGTTTTATTGATGGGTTTCATTCCCCTTCAGTGGAGCCGCTAGAAGCGCTTGCCAAGGCTGAAAATATGAGCGTTGAGGCCGATATTGGGGAATTCGATTCCAGAATTGGAGACGTGCCACAGGCGATAGTTTACAGACCACGCACCGGTTTGGTTGTAGAATTCGACACCCGCACCTATATGGAGTAGAAATTCAAATGGTGTTGCAATCTCGCGTGTAGCTAAATCATTCCAGTCGCCGTATGAGAAACCGGCACCTGCAAGAATATTCGGAGCCCATTTTCTGTCGGGGCTGAGAAACTTATATTGAGCCATGAGAGGAGAAAATCCCCATAGTGTGTTTCCACCCCGGTCTGCGGCAATAGCAACACCTGCTTCTGCATGGTAGAACAACGCGCCTTTGTACCAAGACTCTCCAATCAGACCTGTCATATTTTTCTGCCAGTTAGGAAATATAAAAGCCGTACCAATATTGATGCGGTCTCTTCCGGGAGGCAAATCGAAGGTATAACCCCACCCAACTTGAGCGCCGAAGTCGGAAGAACCTTTTTCGAATCGTTGAGAGAAAGTGTCGGCCTCGGCATTGAAGGTCTGAGTTGAAAAGAGCAGGCAAAAAGCCGCGGCTACGGCAAGCAAAAATCTCATAACTATCTGTATCCTAATCTTTAATTTGGTAATTAATACAAGTTCAATGGCGAAATTGTACCATAAAATGTTGATTTATCCAGGCAATAATTGGGTTGCATGGACAGGGTTTAGTGTTATAATCGGCGTTTTCTCAAATAAATAAAGGGATTTTCGCTATGATGGGAATAGGTTTTCCAGAATTGATGATCATTTTGGTCATTATTATGATCATATTTGGAGCGGGAAAGTTGCCTGAAATTGGTAGCGCTTTTGGAAATAGCATCCGAAACTTCAAGAAATCTATGAAGGATGCAGAAAATGAAGAGTTGCCAGAAGGCGAAGGCTCGGCCACAGCAGCAGTAACAGAAGGTGAAGGCGCTCCTGCTGAAGGTGATGAGAATGCCAGCCCTGAAGAAAACCCTGTTGCAACTTCCACGGAACCGGAAGCAAAATAACTCGTTTCTGGTTTGTCCGGTTTTTTTTAAGAAAAATGCCGGTAACACATTCCGATTGAATCGCTTTGTTGTTCTGCGCATCTTATTTTATCAGGATGGGTGGTGGAGCAGCATGGTTTCCTGGTAAAAAGAGACATCTCTCTACTTCGAATCGCTTTTTATGTCCTTTACCCAGCCTAAAGAAGATAAAAAATTAGAAGAAGCTCTGGTGCGGGAGTTTCAAGGGGGCAACCTTGAGGCCTACGACAAAATAGCGGATATCTATCAAAAGAAGATATACGGTCTCAGCTTCAATTTGACTCGCAACCAAATGGACGCGCAGGATGTGACGCAGGAAGTTCTTCTGACTCTCTTCCGCAAAATCCATACGTTTCAGGGCAAGTCTGCTTTTTCAAGTTGGGTTTACCGAATCACGCTAAACGCCAGCTACATGAAGCTGCGGAGTAAAAAGAAGGAACCGAATGTATCTATAGATGAGCTGATGCCCTCGTTTAATGGGGCGGGATTTCAACAAGAAAAGATTCAGGACTGGTCAGAAAATACTGAATCGTTATTGTTTACCAATGAAACCCGCGATGTCATAAACAAGGCCATCGACCTTCTCCCTGAAAAGGAAAAAGTGGTTTTCCTATTGCGGGATGTTGAAGGGCTCTCTACTGAAAAAGCAGGTGAGATTCTGGATTTAACCGTTCCAGCGGTGAAGTCGAGATTACATCGCGCGAGATTGTTTTTGAGGAAAAAACTTTCAAGCTATTTTGAAGAATTTTCATCCCGGAAGGTGGAAAAATGATTTGTTGTAAAGAGTGCCTTGACCTGCTCTACGATTATATCGAAGGTTCCCTGGATCAAGAAACGACGGATTCCCTCGAAGAGCATTTTCAAGATTGTCCTCCCTGTATCTCATTTATGAAAACCTATAAATCGACTACGACGATTTGCCGGGACACCTTGAATCAGGTAGAAGTTCCCGATGCAGTTCGAGAGGCTTTGCTTAAAGTTCTTAAGGAAAATAAAGAGCATCCAGGTGAAAATTAACCACCCGAGAAATAACCCTCTTTATTTTTGAGGGGCTCTTTTTCCGATTTGCCTTCGTAAATCTGATAAGATATAAGAGTATCCTGTAATTTATTACCCAATTTCCCGAGGCTGATGGACATGGTTGAAATGAAAGTAGAGGGGCTGACTTTAGACCCGCTCACTAATATGCCCATCATTATTTTGAAAGATTCTACGGGCGCAAAAGCATTGCCCATCTGGGTGGGTTATTTTGAAGCCAATGCGATTGCTCTGGAAATTGAAAATATTTCCACACCCCGTCCCATGACTCATGATCTGCTCAAAAACCTGATCCATAATATGAAAGCCACGGTCAACCACATTTTGGTCAATGAACTAAAAGATAATACTTTTTATGCTGTCATTTCTGTGGTCTGTGGAGACACCACCCTCTCTATTGATTCCCGTCCTTCTGATGCTATCGCTTTGGCATTGAGAACCAAGTCGCCTATATTTGTAGAAGAACAAGTTATCGAAGCCGCCAAAAGTCTGGATCTCCCAGATCCAGAAAAAACAAATACGGATGATGAAAAGCAATGGCAAGATTGGCTGAATAAAATAAAACCGGAAGATTTCGGCAAACTCTAAACTCTCCTGCCGTTCTAATATTATTCCCGCATACATTTTTTCGTTGGTTATGGTGACTTTGTGAAGAAGATTGGAATATTCTGCAAACAAAAACCAAATATCGATGCAAAAATTGTCAGCGAACTGACTCAATGGTTAGAGTCTAAAAACTGCACGGTTTATTTAGAGCCGGATACCGCTGAACTCATTGGCAAACAACCTTCCACTTCCAAAGAAGAAGTCGCCTCCAATTCTGACCTCATCATAGTTTTAGGCGGTGATGGAACCTTACTCAATGTCGCCAGCATTGCTCACCCGCATGAAGTTCCTATTCTGGGTGTCAATTTGGGAAGCCTGGGTTTCCTAACAGAAACTACCATGGAAGATCTTTACCCCACTCTCGAACAAGTATTAAATGGAAAATGTGAAATCGAAAATCGCATGCTTTTAAATGCTGGGGTTTTGAGAGATGGAAAAAGAATTGAGGACTTCAATGTGCTTAATGATATCGTTATCAATAAAGGAGCCCTAGCGAGGATAGTGAATCTGGAGGTTTTTGTCGATGACCAATACATGACTTCTTACCGTGCAGATGGCTTGATCATCGCTTCCCCTACAGGTTCCACCGCT
>JAJDBA010000286.1 GCA_029261675.1 Nitrospinaceae bacterium | reverse complement strand
CATATTCGGCGATGCGTCCCCCATACATAATACAAAGGTCATCGGCCATTTGGTTTACGATGCCCATGTCGTGAGTGATCAGTAATATGGCCATACCCGTTTGCTTTTGCAGATCACTCATTAAGCGTAAGACCTGTGCCTGAATCGTGACATCCAATGCCGTCGTTGGCTCATCGGCGATCAGGAGTTTAGGTTCGCAGGCTAAAGCCATTGCGATCATCACCCTCTGTTTCATGCCACCCGACAATTGGTGAGGAAAATCATCGACTCGTTTGTGGGGATCCGGTATCCCAACTCGATCCAATAACTCAATGGCGCGTTTGCGGGAAGTCCTCTGTGAAACTTTTAGATGCTGCTTTAACGGTTCCTGTAGCTGGTCGCCAATGCGGAAGAGGGGATTGAGAGACATCATGGGCTCTTGGAAAATCATGGCTATATCATTACCGCGTAGATGACGCATTTCTTCCTGATCCATTTTTGAAAGGTCTTTATTTTCAAAAAATATTTCGCCGGATGGGTGATAGCCATTTTCAGCAATCAATTGCATGATTGAAAATGCAGTCTGTGTTTTACCGCAACCGGACTCACCTACTAATGCCAAGGTTTTTCCTTGCTCCAGATCAAAAGAAACACCATCGACAGCACGGGCAATTCTTCCCGGGCCTGCATGAAAGTGAGTCGCAAGATTTTTAACCGATAAAAGCATTGTATTTTTAAAGAGTCTTTCTGGGGTCGAACGCGTTTCTAATGCCTTCACCAATAAATGTGAGAAGGGTGATCGCCAGGCTTAGGGTTACAAAGGTTGGTAACAATATCCATAGCGCATGTAGATTGTTTTTTCCCTGTGCAAGCAGTTCACCGAGACTTGGAGCGGGGCTGGGGACTCCTAAATTAAGAAAGTCTAGACTGACCAGTGCCAGAATTCCCGCTGTCACCTCAAAGGGGAAAAAAGTTAAGACAGGAGTCAGTGCATTCGGAAGAATATGCCTGCGCATGATTTTGAAATTGGAAACCCCGAGACTCTTGGCCGCTTTTACAAATTCATAATTGCGTATTTTTAAAAATTCTGCGCGTATGTATGCCGCAATCCCCATCCATGCTGTGAGATTTAAAATCAGGAAAAGCAGTAAAGCCGAGGGCACAAGAAAAGAACTGAGGATGATCAGTATGTAGAGACGTGGAATGGAACCCCATATCTCCGTCAGTCTTTGCCCAGCCAGATCGACCCAGCCGCCAAAAAAACCTTGCGTGCCTCCAATCAGACAGCCTATGAGCGTACCCGTAATTGCCAGGGAAACTCCGAAGAGCATCGATATTCTGAAACCATAAATTAATCGAGCCAATACATCGCGGCCACGGTCATCGGTTCCTAAATAATGCCCATCCATCCAAGAGGATTCTACAAGCCCTTGGCCTATAGGAGATTTGGTTTTGTAAGGTGCGGCTAGAACAACATTTCCTGTGATCGATTCTGTGGGTATGTATTTGTAGTCATAACGAACCGGAGGCCAGAGAATCCAAAAATTTCTTGGCGAATGTTCCATGTTTTTGCTGACAGGAGCAGGCGTGGTATCAGGGATATCCTCATCATCTTCAAAATCTCCAAGATCAAGACCGAGTCCACTACTGTCTGTGTTAGCAGGCGTGGAAGTTGATGTGCCGCTCACGAGGTGTAAAAAGTTTTGGGATTTATAGTCGGGCTCGCTGGGCAATCTGCCTCCAAAATCTTTTTCGCTGTAAGTAACGGCGATCGGGAAATAGGGTTTTCCGTCTACAACGATTATTAAAGGCCGGATGTTACATAAAATCTCAGCGGGTAGGGTTAAAACAAAAAGAGTAGCAAGAATTATAAAGCTGTAATAAGCCCTGCGGTCATTGCGAAAAACTCCCAGTTTGACTTTCAGTTCCTTGTTCATATTATCCCTGAGACTCATCAAAAGAAATTCGAGGATCGATCAATACATAAGACAGGTCGGTCAATAACTGACCGATCAAAGCCATTAGAGAAAAAATGAAAAGAGTGCCCAGAACAATAGGGTAGTCGCGTTGAATCACCGCTTGATACGACAGTAGGCCGAGTCCGTCCAAAGTGAAAATCTGCTCCAACAATAACGATCCCGTAAAAAACATGGCTAGAAATGCCATGGGGAATCCAGTGACTAGAGGAATGAGTGAATTTTTTAGTACATGTTTAAACAGCACGGTCTTTTCCGATAATCCCTTGGCGCGTGCGGTGAGGACATATTGTTTGTGCATTTCTTCTAAAAAGGCATTCTTGGTGAGCAAGGTCAGAGTGGCGAATCCACCAAGCACATAACAGAATAAAGGTGCCGCCAGATGATGCAGATAATCGGTAAACTTTTCCCCAAAAGTCCATGCCTCATATCCGGGTGTTCCTGCTGAAGTCAGCCCGGCAATCGGTATGAGATGCGCCACCGCACCGTCGCCTGGACCTAATAGGACAATGAGAAAAATGGCTAGAACAAATCCAGGTACACTGTAACCGATCAACACAATCAAACTGCTCCAGGTGTCGAACCGGCTGCCATTTTTTACGGCCTTGGCAATACCTAGAAAGATGCAAATGGTATAGGTTAAAAAGAAACTGGTGACACCTAACGAGGCTGAAACGGGAATCTTTTCTTTAATCAATGACAGGACGGATTTGTTTCTATAGAAGGAATCGCCAAATTTGAAAACAAGAAAGCCTTGCCAGTTGTCGTAATTTAGAATGGAATCGATTAAAGGTTCAACTTTTGTAGGAGAATACCAAAGGAAAGTTCGTAGATACCTTTCCCATAGAGGCTTGTCGAGGTGATAGATTTTTTTCAGTTGCTCAAAATGCTTTGGGTCCAATTCACGCTGTTTACTACCGGGGCCCGTCATTGCCCCTCCACCTGCCTCGGTGAGGGCATTGCCATGACCGCGTAAAAGGGATTTCATTTGATCGATGGGGCCACCGGGAACAAATTGCGTCGCAATAAAGGTGATGGTGACAATCCCGATCAAGGTCGGGAACATCAATAAAAAACGACGGATGATATAAGCAGTCATGGGTATTTATAAGGATTTATTGATTTGTTAAAAAAGGGCAACCGTAGTTTTGAAAGTATCAACGTGATCCTGAGCATTTCACGCTACCATAAAATTTGTTTAGATAAATTTTTACCTTATTTTCAAAGGGTGTGCCTTTTAAAGCTGGGAACTCTCTTTTAATAAATAATGGAAGTAATTTACATATTTCCTCATCAGAGATTCCAAGGTGTTTTCTAAATTTATCAGTGTAAAGTGCGTTACGCCAGTTTATGGCTTTTTCAATTCCTGATTTTTTTAAATAGCCGTCTTCAACAATAAGAAATGCTAGAGAAAGATCAGCTCCTTCAAACTTAGCATTCTTGAGGTTAGCTCCCATAAGGTTTGCATTGGACAAGTCTGCATTTGTGAAGTTGGTTTTTTCCAAATTTGCATTACTTAGATTAGCACCTTGAAGTTTGGAGCCATGAAAGTTGGCACTTTTCAACTGTGCATTCACCATGCGAGCATTGATTAAGAAAGCATTTACCCCGCTAGAATAATTCATGTTGGCATAGTTTAGGTCAGCTCCTTTGATAAGCTGTGTGGGTTTACTAGGTTCCCACTTGTCTTTTTTTGTAGAAACATCTTGGTAATCAAAATCAGCCGTGAATATATCTCTTAAAGGAATATTAAGACCCACGAAGGAGAGTTTTTTGGGAAGGAGGCTAAGGTCTGCATAAAAGGTACCTAAAGATAATGAAAAAATAAGGAAAACGCTGATAACGCCCAACCTTTTTAACTCTGTGCATATTTTCAAGGTATGCCATGTTTCGGGCTCCTGAAAAGATAAAATCTGTTTGTCGATGCGATAAAAATGTTTTGCTAAATAAAATGCTATAAATAAAATTAGACTATGCAGTATAGTTCCCCAGGGTCCATGGGCTGAAAGGTATCTAAACCAGAAAAACAGAAGAGTTATCGGGGTTGTCCACCAGGCTAAAAAGACGATTAGGTTTTTTTGAATTGAAGATAGGGATTTTTTTTTATGAAGGGAAAAAAAATCTCTAACCCAGAGATTTAACATCCAGGGAAATATTTTTTCGTCCACTGCCATTCCATCATCAAACCGTGCTGGAAGTTCTGATATCAGGTGATACAAGTGCTTCAGATAAAAGTGAAAATAAACGAAAAGCCCAACCAGTAAAATAGGAGCTGTGAAATAAAACATCACGATGGGAATGGGTGATTGAAAAATGGGAAGTTGAAATGTTTCGGAGTTGGTTATAAGAAGGATATCTTCGGTGGAAGCGATAGTTAGGCCGGAAAAGGCCAGAGCGCCAAGCAATGTTAAAAATTGTATGCGCGTAATTCTAGTTGCGTCTTCAATGGTTTTTATCCGGTCGACAAAAAATTTATCGGGCATTTCAGCATTAGTTAAGTCTGCTCCGTTAAACTTGGTTCCCGCTGTTATAGCATTGCTTAGCTTGGCTCTGTGGGCGGTAGTATTTGTTAGGTCTGCATTTGTTAAATCAGCATTGTTAAATTGAGCATGACTGATCGTTGCGTCTGTAAGGTTGGCATTTATGAGTTTTGTTTTTAATATTTTAAAATCACTGTTCCCCTCATTTAGAGTTGCACCTGTCAGGTCTGCATTTATTAGCTCTGCATTTTCCAGATCGGAGCCATCAAAGGTAGCGTATTGAGCCGTGACATCGTTAAGGTTTGTCTTGGTTAAAGTGGCAAGATATAGTTTCGCATTTTCAAGGTTGGCTTTTTGAAGGTTTGTTTTGTTGAGGTTTGCACTATGAAAATCAGCTTTTTCAAGGTTTGTTTCTATTAGGATAGCTTCAGTAAGATTTGCTTTCTGAAGTACAGCTTTTTCAAGGTCGGCACCGGTAAAAACCGCTTTCGTTAAATTTGCTGAATTAAATTGTGTCTCGTGCAGTGTGGCATTTGAGAAGTCTGCTTCGGATAGATTAGCATTGTTAAAATTGACCAGTTTCAGATTGGCTTTTGAAAAGTTTAAGCCTTTTAACTCTCTTTGTTCAAAACAAATATTTTCTAGGTTAGCTCCTGAAAAAGTAGTGTTTTTCAAAGTAGCATTACCTAGATGCGCCTTTTTTAATTGGGCATCTTGTAGGTTTGCACCTGTTAAATCAGCGTTCCCGAATTGGCACCTAGGCATTAGGGCTTTCTCTAGATTTGTTTTGGTCAAATTTGCATGAAACAATTTTGCCTTTGTCAGATCAGCTTCTATTAATTCCGCGCCTTGAAAATTGGACTTGCTTAGATAGGCATTGATGAAGGTTGCCTTGTTCAACCTTCTTCCCGAAAAGTCACATCCATTTAGATGCATATTACTGAAATCTGCTTTCTCCCCTTTTTCATCTCCGCTTAGCCAGGCTTCGTGTTTATCAAGAGTTTTGTTTATTTGTTCTTGAGTAAGGGAGTTTTCAGGAGAGGGGCCACCTGTTGCTTGAGTTCTAGCTAGGTTTTCATTTTCCATAATTAATAAATACTATTAGGAGTGCGGATAAGGTAAATTCTAGCAAGAAATAGAATCTAAGGGTGGATTAAAATCCGATGTATTTTCTTAAATGTGTCTTGATTTAATTGAGAGACGCCCCAGTGGAACGGGCTTTCTTGAGCTTTTCTGCTTTGTCTTTATCCCACCACCACCATTCAAGAAGGTTGTTGCTGACCGCGCTTTGTGAGGCATTCACTTTGGGCCTGCCAAACTTGTTCCAGTAGACGGCTCTGTCGTAAGAAATATACCAGTGGGGTACGACATAATATTGATGTGTGAGTATCCGGTCTAATGCTTGAATATTTATTACCAGATCTTTGCGGGTTTTAGCGGCTATGATTTTCTCGATAAGCTCGTCGAGTGCGGGATTTTTAATGCCCATATAGTTTCTGCTTCCTGGAGTATCAGCAGATTCACTACCCCACATATAACGCTGCTCATTCCCGGGTGAGCGACTTTGCGGGTAGCCGGCAACGACCATGCCAAATTTGAAATTTCGTAAGCGCTCTTCGTATTCGGCAACCTGAATGATCTTGATATTCATAAGTACGCCAATTTTTTTAAGATTGTTTTTATAAGGTTCGGCAATGCGTTGGAATCCCGGTCCGGCTAACAGAAGCTCAAATTCCATTCTATCTTCACCCTTACTCCTAATGCCGTCGCTGCCAATTTTCCAGCCTGCGGAATCGAGGAGGGCGTTTGCCACTTTTATATTTCTTTCAGCGGATGACCCTTGGCCTGGTGCACCAACGGGTTTGGTGAGTGCGGTCTTTGGAACAGATTTTTTATATTTCTTGCGTAAAGATTCGAGTAGGGTTTTTACCTCTCCCGTTGGGACCCCTTTTGGTTTCATTTCTGGATTGTTATCAAAAAAACAATCGTTACGGGTGTATTGTCCATAAAAAAGATTTTTATTGCTCCACTGAAAATCAAATACCATCGCAAGGGCGGCACGCACCTTGCGAGATTTAAAAATTTCGTTGCGCATGTTCATGGCAAAACCCTGCATCCCAGCAATGCGTGTATGAGGGAATTTGGTGCGCAGGTAATAGCCTTTTTTAACGAAGTCGCCTTTATAGTCCAATGCCCAGTCACGGGAACTGTTTACCAGTTGCATGTCAAACTCGCCGCCTTTGAATGCTTCGCGCTGCGCTACCGGATCAAGATAGATTTTATAGGTGACACGATCAAAATTGTACCTGCCTTTATTGACAGCGATATCTTTACCCCACCAATTTGGATTGCGCTTGTAGGTGATGTATTTTCCGTAGTCATATTTTTCGATGGTATAGGGTCCGCTGGAAACTGCGATATCATCAAAATCAGAACCAAAAGCTTTTCCCTTTGCACCATAAATATGTTTGGGGAAGATTATCATTTGTCCTGTGATTAATGGCAGTTCCTGATTGCGGATTGCAAAATGGTAACGGACGGTATGTGCATCGATTTTTTCGATGGATTTGATATCTTTAAAATATTCTTTATATATAGGGTGATATTGAGGATCTTTTATCAAGTTGAAAGAAAAAACGAAATCGTCTGCGGTTAACGGATGCCCATCTGAAAACTTCGCTTGCTTGTACAGGTAATAGGTTAGGGAGAGGTGATCCTCAGCTACTTCGGCTTTTTCCACGAGATTGCCATATTGTGAAAACGGTTCATCATCATCTGTGGAACTATCCATGGCGGTCTGGAAAACTAGTTGTCCGATACCCGGAGCGGTGACTCCTTTTAGAGAGGCCGGATTCAATTTTGTAAACGCACCGAAATCTGCCAGAACAAGGTTGCCTCCCTTTGGCGCATTCGGGTTGGCATAATCATAAGGCTGACCGGGATTGTATTTCAGGTCCTGCGGGCCATATAATGAGAGTCCGTGTTTGGGTGTTGCGGTTACAGGTTGGGCTAAGAGCAGCAACCCACAAATAACGGTAAATATTTTTTTCATATTCGCTTAAACTCGATCAGGTGAGTAGGGTCGATTCGTTTTTAATATATTAACATCCCTTTTTGCTTGTGGGGCAATCGGTTTATTAATGAAAGATTATTAAATGACTGCAGCGTATTTGGATTTATCGCAGAAAGAATTGCATCAGCGTGCCGAACAGGCTTATGAAATTTACCGAAGCTGCCGGGTATGTCCGCATGGCTGTGAGGTCAACCGCATGGAGGGTGAAACTGGGTTTTGTGGCCAGTTAGACACTCTACATATCTCATCCAGTGTTCAACACTTTGGTGAGGAACCTCCTCTGGTAGGTAGCAACGGAGTCGGGAACCTTTTTGTGACGGCCTGCAATATGCGTTGTGACTATTGCCAGAATTTTCAAATCTCTCAGGAATGGTCGAGCGATAAGTCTGAATCCAGTGCACAGGAATCTTATGAAAAAGCTGCCGCTGCAATGCTTCGGTTGCAGGAGCAGGAAGTGCATTTTATCGGTTGGGTTTCTCCATCCCATGTGGTTCCGGGATTATTAAAAAGTCTTTCGCTGGCTAGAGAAAAAGGGTTTCGATTGCCCATCATTTATAACAGTAATAGCTATGATGGTATCGAAACGCTGAAATTGTTGGATGGAGTTGTTGATATATATTTGCCTGATTTGAAATATGCAAATACTGAGACGGCACGAGAATTGTCGCGTATTAAAGAATATCCTGAATTTTCCCGTCAGGCTGTGCTCGAAATGTTCCGCCAGGTAGGCCCACTTACAATAAATGAACAGGGAATAGCTGAAAGGGGTGTTTTGGTTCGGCATCTTGTATTGCCGGAACAGATGACAGCTACTTGGGAAACTCTATGTTTCGTGGCTTTGGAATTGTCGTCTTCGGTGCCCTTAAGTTTGATGAGCCAGTACCAGCCTGTTCATAAATCAACATTAAATAGAAGAATAACTGCGGATGAATACGAGCAGGCTATTGTATGGGCAAAAGAACTTGGATTTGAGTCTTTGTTTCTGCAGCCCTTGGAATCTAAGGTGCATAATTTGCCGGATTTTAGCAGTCCCGATAACCCGTTCCCGCTGGATCGTGCCCGAAATCTATCAAATGTCTGAGAATAGGGGACTCTGTCTTGTTATGGCATCTCTTATTTGGTAATCTTGATGTTCATTTTGCTCAGGCTCGCCTGACAGCGGAAGGTTCCCTTCCATATAACTATCCGAAACAGGAACACTAAATAATGCAGCCAAGAAAGACACGAAAGATTCGTATTGGAAAACTGGTGATTGGTGGAGATTCCCCCATCGCCGTTCAAAGTATGGCAGCGACGCAAACTCAGGATTTGGCCGCAACTGCCAGACAGATAGAAGTGCTGGAAAAAGCCAATGCCGATGTCATCCGAATTGCGGTGGACAGCGAAAAAGATGTCGAGGCACTTAAGGAGTTGCGGAAAAAATTCCCCGACAGCACCTGGTCTGTTGATTTGCAGGAGAACTATAAGCTGGCTCCCATCGTTGCTCCCTGGGTAGATAAGATTCGTTATAACCCCGGTCACCTTTTTCATCTGGAAAAAGAAAAATCCATTCGCGAAAAAGTGGAATTCATCGTTGAGGCGGCACGTAAAAACGATTGCGCTATTCGAATTGGAGTCAACTGCGGTTCTGTTGATCCCGATTACAAAGAAAGGTTCAAAGACGACTCCACCGAATCTATGGTGCGTTGTGCTGTGGACCATTGCGAAATGCTCGATGAAATGAAGTTCGAGAATTATTGTGTGTCGCTAAAGGATTCTGATTCCGCGAAAGTCATCGATGCCAACCGCAGGTTTGCTGCGGAACGGCCCGACGTGCCTTTGCACTTGGGCGTTACCGAGGCAGGGCTTCCTCCCGAGGGAATTATCAAAACTCGCATTGCATTTGAACAATTGATCTCAGCTGGAATTGGCGATACTATCCGCGTTTCATTGACGTTGCCGAATGACGACAAAGGCCAGGAAATTGATGTGGGCCGGGATATTATTAAGGATATTGCAGAAGGTCGATTTCGTTCTGTGCCGGAAAACTTTCTGGAAGGATTAAATATCATAGCCTGCCCGAGTTGTTCTCGTGTTGAGAACGATAAGTTTGTCGACTTGGCTCAGGATGTTCGCAAGATGACAGAGTATGCGGAAAAATATAAGCTGACCATTGCTGTAATGGGTTGCAGAGTAAATGGTCCAGGTGAAACGGATGATGCTGATTTGGGAATGTGGTGTGGTCCATCACATGTCAATTTGAAGAAAGGGACTGAAACTCTGGGTTCCTTTTCTTATGAAGAAATTCTACAGCAATTAAAAAAAGAAATCGATCAAATGATTCTTGAGAAGTTTGGCACTGAGCCACGCCCGGTGGGAATAGAGTAATAGCTCATTGAGCTTTCGAAAAAATTAAAAAGGCTTTGAAAATGGAATACGATGTTGAAGAGTTAGAAGAACTGAAACGAAAATTGACGATTATCATTCCCGAAGAGGTGGTGTCTCAACGAATCAATGCGGCTTATAAACAACTGAATCGAGAAATGAAGATTCCGGGTTTTCGACCGGGTAAAATTCCGCAAAAGGTACTTGAAAAACAGGTTCCCATGCAGTCATTTGGGGATATGTTTCAGGAGTTAATGCAGGAATATTATGAAGAGGCGTTGAATAAATCGGGGCTGCGTCCAACAGGGCAACCCGAAATAGATCATTCGGGATTGAAGGACATTAAAAAGGAAGAGCCGTTAAAGTTTTCGGTGATTCTCGATATCAAGCCGGAGATCCAAATCAAAAATTATAAAGGCTTGAAGTTCAAGAAAAAGGAAGCGGTAGTTACAGATAAAGAAATGGAAGAAACTTTGGAGAAAGTCCTAGCTCGTCACGGCTCTCTGGATGTTATGCCTGCCGACCATGTTGTAGCGCTGTGGGATATTGTGAAAATGGATTTTCAAGGCTTTGTTGATGGCGAACCAATGGAGAATGAAAAGGCTGCAGATTTCGAGCTTCGAGTGGGCGAAAAGAAGATGCTGGATGGCTTTGAAAATCAACTTATAGGTAATAAGGCAGGAGAAGATTTTGAGATCAAAGTCATTCTTCCTCCCAATTGGAATCAAAAAGTTCAGCGCATTAGTTTTCCGGTACCTGGTGCGGAAGAAGGGCAGGAAGATGACCGAGCAACGTTTAAAATAAATATCAAAGAAATTAAACAACTGACCCTGCCAGATTTAACAGATGAAATCGCCAGTCGAGAGGGATTTGAGACAGTCGATGAACTAAAACGTGCTGTTAAGATAGACCTTCAAAGTCATAAAGACCAGCAAGAGGAACTTAAGATTAAAGAGGATATTTTTAATATGCTGGTTAAACAGGCCGACGCCTTACCTCCAGAATCCATTATCGAGCGGGAATTGAAATTTATGATCGAAGGAATGAAATTTCAGATTGCGCAATCGGGAATGAAGATTGAGGACTCTGGATTCGAACCAGAAAAAGCGCAAAAAGAATGGCGGGAGAAGGCGATTTTCAATACCAAAGGGTATATGGCATTGGAGTCGATTGCTCAAGCAGAGAATATTCACATCACGCAACAGGATATGGAAGCTGAGTATGAATTGTTGGCACAGCAAACCAAACAGAAAGTTGAAGATATTCAGAAGCGCCTTATGTCGAATCCGGAATCATTGAGTCAGACAACAACCAAGTTGTTGGGGCAAAAGACGATGAACTTTATCTTTTCCAGTTGTGAATTTGAGTTTTATAAGGAAGAACCTGCAAAGGATGAGCCTGTAAAAGAGTAAATTGCAATAGATCGGTTGTATTTTCCTACCCTCGGGCTTCCTGCCAGGCTGTAGAAGAGCGATTTCTAATGATCGTTCAAGCGAACACCCCCACCTCTTTAAGATATCTATAAGCTTACGCCCAGTAGTTCTTCATACATATTTATGTCGGAGGCGATAACTAGGTGAATGTAAAAAGTGATTGCCGTAGCAGAAATAATATTAGCTAAATAAATTTTCAGTTTTTAATCATATAGACTTAATTTTCAAGACAAGTGGACGATAAGTCGTTCAAGGCCAACATTTATCTGCAATTGCACAATTCGCAGGGGCACAGTAGGTCTTGTAAACTGTTTTGTTTAAAGGTTTTGATGGTTACTTCAGGATGGGCGAGGCCTCGGTTTGATATTGACACTCGAAAGGCCGAGAGTAATATTGTAATAATAATTCACGGATACGAATTAAAAGACCATGGCAAGAAAATATACAGGACCCGAAAAAGCAGCAATTCTATTAATGACTTTGGGTGAAGAAACGGCGGCACTGGTTTTAGCCAATATGGATGAGCGTGAAATCCAGAGTGTAGGAAATTATATGTCTGCTCTTGGTGACGTGGATTTGAGTGTCATGGATATGGTCAATAAAGAATTTTATGACCTGGTAGAATCGGGTGGTGGTGGTTTGGGGGTGGGTGGCGTAGATTTTCTCAAGACTGCATTGATGCAGGCGATGGACCCTGCCAAAGCGACCGAAATTTTAAACAATATTACAACTCCCGGAGAAGAAATGGGCGGTGGATTGGAAACCGTTCGTTTACTGGATCCGAAAATTATTTCTTCATTTGTTATTAACGAGCACCCCCAAACAGCTGCAATTATTCTGGCGCACCTAGACCCACCTGTGGCGAGTTTGACTATTCGTGAACTTCCAGAAGAAAACCGGATGGAAATTGTTCACAGGCTCGCGACTCTTGAAAGGGTGGCTCCTGCCGTGATACGTGATCTTGATGAAGCCCTGCAGGCCGAATTTAGAACTTCCGGTGCCGTTTCTGGTAATAAACTGGGGGGCGTTGAAGTTGCTGCCGCTGTAATGGGTTCACTCGATCGCACGACTGAAACTACAATCCTTACTGCTATGGATGAAGTAGACCCCGATTTGGCAAACGAGATCCGTAATCTGCGGTTTACCTTTGAAGACATACTCAAGATTGATGATAATGGAATTCAGATGATCATGAAGGAAATCAATCAGGAAGATCTTTTGATTGCGCTGAAAACAGCTACGGATGATCTAAAAGAAAAGTTGTTTAGCAATATGTCTGAACGTGCAGCGCTGATGCTCAAAGAAGATCTTGAATCTTTAGGACCGACAAAGATAAGTGAAGTCGAAAAAGGTCAGCAGAAAATAATTGCTGTTTGTAAGAAACTGGAGGAAGACGGTAAGCTCATTATCGGCGGTGGTGCCGATACTCTGGTTTAAGAATAATACGAAATATTTCCCAGAGTTCTTCTAGGAAAATTGAGCGTTAACAGGGATGAGATGGGATTTTATCCCTTTATCTTCTAGCTTTTCCAGAACTTGATTGATTGGCGGCAACCCCTTTGAGAGAGTTCCTTCCAAGTGAATATAGTAGGTCCCGCTTTCACTATCTTCACTGAGATTAGATTCCAAATGTAGAATATTCAACCCTGCATCAGCAAGAGGTACCGTAACATCCTCTACAACACCCATTCGATCCTCAGTAAATAGACTGATTCGGACATCTGGTTCAAAGTCCTGAGCACTGCCATCCTCAATCTGGACAAGGTGAGAATCAAGGTTTAGAGGGTCACAAACGGATGCGATAATGTCGTCGAGGGAGCTTTTATTACCCTCGTACTCGACCATTAGCATAATAGTGAAGTATTTACCTAAGCGACCCATGGTGGAATCACCCAGATTACAGCCGCTTTTGCAAAGCCCTGCACTCAATTTTGCGACAATACTAGGTTGATCGAGGCCAACCAAAGAAAGCATAAACCAGTTTTTCATAAATCAGGACCGGAAGGTTCAGTGGAATAATTTCTAGAATAACACAAAGCGATAAAAAAGTCGTATTCTGAACGAGCTTGATTATGGAGGGGTGGTCAGTCATTTT
>JAJDBA010000285.1 GCA_029261675.1 Nitrospinaceae bacterium | reverse complement strand
CTTACCACTTGGCGACGGTGCCCCGATATAGATAAAATGACAGGAAAAAAATGGAGCGGGAGAAGGGGTTCGAACCCTCGACTTCAACCTTGGCAAGGTTGCACTCTACCACTGAGTTACTCCCGCGCTCTTTCAATTTTTGAGGGATGTTTGGTATTCCCAAGCCCCTGATTATATTTCCTCTGTGGAGATTGTCAAATCCTATTTTTTAAAAAAATTCGCTTCCGTCCCTTGAGTCAGGCGAACTATGTTGTCGTGATGCTTTTGCAGAGTAAATAATGCCACGATAGTCGACAAGTAAATATAAGGAAGCGGCATTTTAAAGAAGATTCCCAGCAGAGGCAAGGAGATTGCTGCCAAAATCGAGCTCAAGGATACATAGCCAGAAACTTTCAGGGATATCGCAAAAATCCCGGCAGAGCAAAGGGTGCTCAAGGGCATGGCAAAGCTGAGTACGCCGAGTCCGGTTGCTACGCCTTTCCCACCTTTGAATTTAAGAAAAATGGAATAGAGGTGGCCGAGAAAAACGGCGAGCCCTGCCAGAGCGACGACCATCGTGTTTTCGAACCATTGATTTGCAATAAAAACAACCAACAAACCTTTGAATACATCTCCGGCTAAGGTCATTAATCCGGCCTTTTTTCCCATGGTGCGAGCAACGTTGGTGGCACCGATATTGCCGCTTCCGTGCTCTCGAATATCCATATTTTGGGTTTTGGCGAGAAGCACGCCAAATGGAATCGAGCCGCAAAGGTAAGCCAACAGGCAGAGTATAAAAATTTCTGTCAACATAGTCGTTTATTCATCCTCATCAACCCAGTCTTCGTTTTGTAGTTTTGATTTCAATCGTTCTTTGGCGCGTTTTTCAATTTGGCGTACACGCTCGCGCGAGAGGCCGATTTCCTGACCAATCTCTTCCAATGTTTTGACTTCGCCGGAAAACCCGAAACGCATTTTCAGAATCGTAGCTTCTCTCTCGGAAAGGTCTTCGAGCATTTGATCGACTTTTTCGCTCAACGACTCCTGCATGATCTGGTCATCGTAAGGAATGAGATTCTGGTTTTCCAAAAGGTCAAGATAAGGAGTATGTTCATCATTTTTTAGCGGTGTGTCCAGAGAAAGATGCGTTCGGTAGGCACGCATGATGGAATTGATTTCATCATCGTTGTAGCCGAGACTTTTGGCAACTTCAGATTGCGTAGGTTCGCGCTCCATGTCTTGACACATTTGCTGGCTTTTTTTATTGAATCGGGTAACTTTTCCTGCTTGTTTAACGGGTAGTTTGACCGTGCCCGACTGTTCTGCGAGGGAATGCATGATGGCCTGTTTGATCCACCACACAGCGTAGGTGATGAACTTCACGTTTCTGGATACATCGAACCGTTTAGCGGCTTGTATTAAACCGATATTGCCTTCTTCGATCAGGTCTTGCAGGGACATGCCAAAGCCTCGATATTTGTTGGCAACGGTGACAACATATTTGAGGTTTCTACGAACCATTTCCTGAACTGCTTTCGGGTCTCCTTGCTTGATGGATTCAGCAAGTTTTATTTCTTCTTCTTTGGTGAGGAGTTTAATTTTACCTATTTCCCTCATATATTGATTGAGAGAATCATGCGAACTGCTGTTTGCTACACTGGATTTTTTAGATGGTTTCGTAACCATGGCAATTATAGCTTTCTTATTTCCCTCAATTTTAACCGGGCTTGTTTTGCGAACTCCGTTCTAGGATATTTCTGCAAAACATTTTTATACCGAGCGCGTGCTTCGTTGTAGTTTTGCTCGTGAAAATAGGATTCTGCTAAAAGAAATTCTGCTTCCGCAACATACGAATGGCTAGGATATTTGGCCATCAAGCTTTTTAAACGGATGATCGCAGACTGATACGATCCGGTGCGGAAATAAAATTTGCCGATCTCAAAAATGTTCTGGGCCAGAATATCCAGGCATTGGTTGATTCTTTTTTTTGCCTCTCCCTTATATTTACTATTAGGAAAATCGGTGAGGAAGTTTCTGAACCCTTCCAGTGCAGAATTTACCGGAGTTAAATCTCTCGAAGCTAAATCTGTTAGCTGAAAATTGGACATGGCTCTGTAAAAGTGAGCACGGTCTACATGCTTATGTGCGGGATAAAGCTCGGTGAATTTCTGATAATGAAATTTAGACTCTTCAAACTCATCCTCATTGTAATGAACATCTGCAAGCATCATCAATCCGGTGATGCGCTCCTTGCTATCTGGAAAATCTTCCATGATCAACTGGATACTATTTTTAGCTTTGTCTGGATCTTTTTGCTTAATAAAGCGTTTTGCTTCCCGCAATAGTTTGGAGGGAGAGGTGGCTTTTCGCTCTTCAGTTGTCGAACAATTTAAACCGAAGAACAATAATAAAATAAATATCAGTGCAGATTTTTTAGAGAGGTGCATTCGCAAAATCGTGTATTTGAAAAGTTATGATAATAATCAAATATATAGCAAAAAGCCCTATGTTTAAAGCACTTAATCCTTGCGCTTTGGTCTATTTCAATAGGGCTTGTTTTTTTGCCATTCGAGATTTTCGTGCTATAAAAGTCAAGTGGCGGCTTTCGCAAACTTATGGCTCCCCCGGGTCGTTTGCGATGAGGTTAAGGAGTGATTGATAACAACCCCGGTAATATTCATGCAACCTGTTTTCTAAAATATAAAAAATAAATGCATCGTTCATTAAAAATAATTTTGCTTTATCTCGGCGTGATTTTTCTCATTATGCCCGCGCTGGCTTTTGCGGCAGAATCCTCCCCTGTGGGGCAATGGCAACTGCTAGCCCTTTTTGATAAAGGCGGGGCGATGATGTATCCCATCCTTTTTAGCTCTGTGCTCATGCTGGGTATTGCTATAGAGAGAGGCTACAACCTGAGACGGAAGAATATCATCAACTCGGATTTTCTTAAAGATGTCCGCAGTCAATGGGACTGGCAGAATATTCAGAAAACTCTCCGTCTTTGCAATTCATACGATAACTCGCTTTCACGTATTTTGAAAATGGGTTTGCTGAGGTTTGGTGGCAAGCTGGATGAAATTGAACGAGCTATTGAGTCTGCCGGACAACATGAGGCGTCGTTGATGAATTCAAATCTGCGGGTGCTGGGCGCAGTTGCTAATATCACCCCCATGATGGGATTGCTGGGAACGGTTATTGGAATGATCAAGGCTTTTAATGTGATATCACTGAGTGGGACAGGAAACCCGGGGCTTGTTGCCAGTGGTATTTCCGAGGCGCTCATCACTACGGCGGCAGGGATGCTGGTAGGCATTCCGGCACTGGTTTTATATCATTACTTCCGCGGCAAGATCGATCGATATGTTTTTGAGATGGAGGAAGTCGCTATCCAACTGGTGGAAGAACTTTCTCATGATGGCGTGGTGAAAGAAAAAGGCCCGGCTAAGCCAAAGAAAACAGCCTCTAATTAGTGACCCAAAAATACGGCTAAATAACTTGCGATTTAGAAGAGAAGAGGAAGACAATTTTGCGATGGACATGACACCCTTGATTGATGTGGTGTTCTTGCTCATCATCTTTTTTATGGTGTCTACTGTTTTTGTAGATTTCAGCCGGAAAATGGATATCAACCTGCCAACTTCCAAATCTTCTATTGTTGACGACACCCCAAAAACTCTTGAAATACAAATGTCGAAAGACAAGAAAATAACCCTGGCTGGCAAGAACATCACCATTTTGGGACTGGAGCAAGCTCTGGCAAAACTGGATGCTAAAAGTAAAAAACAAACAGCAGTTATTCGTGCTGATAAAATTCTACCGTATGGTGAGGTCATCGAGGTAATGGGGCTTTTACAAAAAGCCGGTGTTCTTGATATCAGTGTGGCAGTTAAATAAGGTATAATCATTTTTTTTCGCGTAACATTTTTCTATACTAATAAGCCTGCCGAAACATTGGGTAGGCTCTTATTGTTTTAAGTAGATTTTAGATGGCAACCT
>JAJDBA010000284.1 GCA_029261675.1 Nitrospinaceae bacterium | reverse complement strand
GACTCTGCGGTATCATCGCCACTGATGAGACCATCGAGCAAATTATCAAGTTCCGGCTCATCGGCGGTTTCGCTGGCTTCTTCGGATTCTGCGGCATCATCGCCGCTGATGAGACCATCGAGCAAATTGTCGAGTTCCGGTTCATCGGCGGTTTCGCTGGCTTCTTTAGACTCTGCGGTATCATCGCCACTGATGAGACCATCGAGCAAATTGTCGAGTTCCGAGTCTGAATTTTGCTCATCCTTGTTTTCGTTGTCTTCAGCCATAGGTTTTGATTTCCCGATAAAGCTTCTGGGACGCTGTTTTTATTTAACAGCATATATTTCAATAAGTTAATGCTTAAAGTATATTTATTTTTTCGCCGAAAGTAAATCGTTTTCGGTTGTTAAGGTTTCCTCTGTTTTAGCTTTTATCAAGTCAAATTGACAACCCTGCTTCCATTCCAATATAATAGATGTGGATTTAAACTTCTAGGGTTCCTCACCTTTCCAACCTCATATGGTGTGACTGACCCGATTACCCAGTGTGCCCAAAATCTACCAAGTCATTTAAGCTTTATCAGCTATGCAACCGATAAGAAATTATGACACTGAATAAAATAACAAAAAATTTAGTCCCTGTTCTTCTAATTTTAGCTTTTACAGGGTTCTTTACGGGTAAAACCCCTCATTACGTTAGTGGTTTGTCACCATTCTTTTCTGATATGGGTCGGGTGGAAGCGGCCATATTTAGTAAAGCCAAAGACTCACGCTTTGCACAAGAGCTGGTCTATGAAAATCGGGTCAGAAATAGAATTAGTAAGGTGATTTCCAAATATTATACAGGGCTTGACGAGAAAAATGATGTTCGTATTCCTGAATGGATCCTCATTGAGAGTAAAAAATATGGGTATGATCCTCTTTTTTTAACAGCGCTGATTATTACGGAAAGCTCTTTTTATAATTGGGCTAAGTCCAATCGAGGTGCTAGAGGACTGATGCAGTTGAAGCCCGCTACAGCTGTTGCTTTGGCTTCTGAAACTCGCCTGAAATGGAAAGGAATCCGGACTCTTTTCGATCCTGAGAAGAATATTGCCCTTGGGGCCTATTACCTCAATAAAATGGTCTCTCGGTTTGGTGATCTCACTCTTGCTCTTGAGGCCTACAACCATGGACCATCACGTTTAAGCAGGTATCTTCGGAAAGGTTACCAGCCTAAACGCTATTCCCGGAAGGTCTTAAAAAACTACAGAGAAATACGTTTCCAGCCAATTTAAGGCGGGTCGTTCATTTGTTTTAAATTGGTAAGTCGCGCGTGATTAGTCAGGAAACGAATATGAAAAACTCTCTAAAAGCCAGTCGGCTTTTAAGATTTAAAAACTACCAAATATTTACCGTAATGCTGTTAGCCCTATTGGCGGGGTGCTCCAACGTGGAAGTGGAGCAAGCTTTCAAGGGAGACTTTAGAGCAGGAAAAGCTAATAAAATAATTGGCGAATACTGCCAAAGTTGCCATATACATAAAGACTTTGACCCACCCCAGCACGTTTCAAAAGTGCGCAGTCTTTACAAAAGTCCCGTTTTTAGAAAAGCCCGAGAATGTCGATCTTGCCATTATATTGAAAAAGACTGGATGCATAACCAGCATGAGCGAAAAACCCGAATGCCAGACGATGCCAATCGCGGAAAGTTTAGAAAGTTTGAGAAAAAAGAAATGAGCAAACGTAGAAAAAGTTAAGTCCTT
Source organism: Nitrospinaceae bacterium (assembly GCA_029261675.1). Taxonomy (GTDB): domain Bacteria; phylum Nitrospinota; class Nitrospinia; order Nitrospinales; family VA-1; genus UBA8687. The sequence goes on along the minus strand of JAJDBA010000284.1, from coordinate 2,148 downwards.
CCTTCCTCAAAGCAATAATCCTATTATGAAATGTCACATAGTCGGACTACTATAATAGGGAGTCGTGCTAATAAAAGCGTATTTAAATTGTTTCCGATTGGAAAATTCTAACTCGATCAAATTTATAATGAGAAAAAATTTAAAAACGGGAATTTTTATTTCGACTGTTTTAGCAATTTTTTTGATGGCTTCCCCTGCCTTTGCTTTTTCTGTTGGGGATATACAAATAAAAAGCAAGTTCGGAGAAATTTTTGACGCCTCGTTTGACGTTAACTTAGATCACGAGAGTGCCTATGAAGTGGTTCTGGGAGATCCAAGTGACTACAAAAAGCTCGGGCTGGTTCGTCCGGCTTTAGTGAATTCTCTGATTCTGGAGAAACCTGCTGTCTCCAGCGGAGTAAAAAAGGTTATCCATATTTCATCCCAAAACCCATTATTTTTTCCTTCTTTTAACCTGGTGATAATCGCAAAGCATAATGGTGGGACTTTGCTGGAAAATTTTCTTGTGACAGTGGATTTTCAAAAGGGTTTGGCTATCAATGCATTGGGAAAGAAAAATAAAAAATCAACACCTCCGAAAAACAAAATTGCGAAAGTAGAAAGTCCGGTTGAAAAAGAAAAAATTCTTCAACCCAATCGCAGTTCATCTGATCAAGAAGTAATAAAAGTACCTCAAAAGCCTGAAGTTGAACCGAGTAGCCTTCCTTCAACTTCTTTCAAGAAGAGGGTAGCGGCGGTTGCCCCGACTGCAGTTGTGAATCGCTTACAGAGCCGTAGAATGCTTTCTGGAGCTATCTGGGCTGTTCCGAAAAGAGTTGCTGTTCCCACTCAGCGTGTCCAAGATTTTTCGTCACCTGAAGGCGGGGCAGGGGAGCAGGTGGAATCTAATGAATTACAGCCTGAAGACACCATCCTGCTTGCAAAGGGGGAGGGATTGTTTACGGTTGCTAGAAAAATCAAAATCAAGGATATCCACCCTGCGCAAATTGCAGTCGCGCTGTGGATGAAAAATATTGATAAATTTATCTACGGAAATATCAATGGCATTCAATCGAACACGCGGCTGGATAAGTCGGGCATTGAGAAACTGGTAGCAAAAATTGACCTGAAAACCGCTAAGAATGTTTTAAACGGCCAACTCCATGAATGGAAGTTGACAAAAAGAAAGCCGGACGAGGGTGAAGAAAAAGAAACAAGCGTTCAAGAAACTCCTCTTCCTATTGAGAGAATGGACCATGTCGCATCCATATTTGATTGGATATCAGGGTGGGAATCTTCCTGGGAAGCAAATGATATTGAGAAGCACATTTCTTTTTATAGAGAAAAAAAATCAGAAAACCCTATTTCTGCGCAGGAAAGTTCTACTAAGGAAAATCGTGTCCAAAAACGAAAAAAGACTTTATTTTTGAAATTTCCAAACCCTCGTCTAAGCTTATCCTCACAAAATTTAATATTGAAGCAGGGAACGCCTTGGGTAGCTTTCGACCAACACTTTCTTTCGGAATCTTTAAAAAGCCGAGGGACAAAAGAGGTGAGAGTGGTATGGGAAAATGGAACTTGGAAAATAGATAAAGAAAAATTTTACGCTGAAAAAACTACAATCGATTCGTTGTATAGAAAAAATATATTATCTGAAAATAAATTCCCTTTTGTTATTCATGTTTCAAGCCATTCGAATAAATCAGAAGCTACTTCTGTTTCCAATAATCTCAGGAAGAATGGATACGATGCCTATACCGCACCGGTGCGGGTGTCTAAAAATATTCAGATTTACCGCGTTTATCTTGGTCGGTTTGCAAACTGGAATCAGGCGCACCGAGTGGTACAAGGTCTTCGAGGAAAGCGTCTTGAGAGACATGCTACGGCTATTCCTTATCCTTTCACCTTACGAGTGGGTGATGTGGACTCAATAATAGAGGCTCGTGAACTTGTTGAAAAACTGAGATTAAAGGGGGTTTCGAGTTTTTTATCTGTTTCAAGCGGAGAATCTGAAGGCATCAAATTCAAGGTCTTAGTAGGTGCATTCAAAAAGCCGGATAATGCAATTTGGCTGATGAAAGAGCTGGAGCAGGCGGGCTTCAATTTTAAACAGATCAGCCCGTAAGGTTGACTAAGCCGGATTGCAGGCACAAAAAAACCGCCCACTTT
>JAJDBA010000283.1 GCA_029261675.1 Nitrospinaceae bacterium | reverse complement strand
ACTTTAGGTGCCTCGGCAACAGGTTTTGGCTCCTTAGCTGTTTTGTCTCGCTCGTATATGGTTTTTTCTGGTTCTTTGGGTTGATCAGACATTGTATTTATTCCAATAAATTGATTTTTTATTATACCTGCTTTTTCTACGCATTCATCCAGATAGATTCTAGAAAATCCAATACGGCCCCCTGGCTATTGGGGCCAATAATTTGATCGGCAACTTTTTTTACTTCTGGTAGAGCATTTTCCATTGCTACCGAATAGCCAGCGACCCGAAACATATCCAGATCATTAAGATAATCGCCAAAAACCATAGTTTTGTTCAATGAGAAATTTAAGCGATCAACCAGCTTCTCCACCATATTTCCCTTGTTAGCTTGCTGGTGAAATGCCTGTAACCAATAATAACCTTTCATGGAAACATCTTCAGCAAAATATAAATTGAGATGGTCAAAATGTTTTTCCTTCAGGCTATGGTATATGGGTTCGAGGTTTTCCATAGTGCCAATCAGTAAAAAACCTGAAACATTTTCGTCTTCTTGAAATATGAATTCGGGGGTCTGTTTAACCCTGCCATCCTTCTCCAAGCTGGCGAGGTAAGCAATTGATCCGGAATTTGTTACATTGCGATAGTAAACCTGATGCCCTTCGCCAAAGGTGTAAATGAAAGGTTCAATGGATTGGGCTTGTGCAAAGGCTAACATGCTGTCAACGACTTCTTTGTCTATAAACCGAGTGTGCTCCAGTATTTTCCCATTATTAAAATCCGCCAGATAGACCCCATTGAACAAGACAACAGGGAGTTTTAGGTCTAATCCTTTTAATATTGGGTGGGCAGAATCGTAATTTCTAGCCGTGGCAATGGTAAACTTCATGCCTTCATCAATAAGGTGGTTCAAGCGTTGTTTGGAATCCTTTGAAAAGGTTCCATTGGGTTGTAAAAGTGTTCCATCGAGATCTGAGATGTATAAGATATCTTTGGCCTTGTCTTGATGAAAGTTTTTCATTTTATTCATGCTTCACTAAGATAGGATATTATTGGTGTTGCAGTTAGATATTATAAATTATAAGGCTTATAAATTTGTAAGGAAATACTCGTCAATGATACTAAAAATTAATTGTCGGGTAATTTAAAATGCTAAGGAAGGGATAGGGATATGCTAATTAATACCAATTATAATGCTGGGGTTATGAAGAAGGCTCAAGTGCTATCCATTTCTCTGGTTTTGATTTTGCTGTCAGTTATGCCAGTCGCGGCTTTCGATTTTTCGGATTGGGATGCTTTGATTAAAAAACATGTGAGTCCGAAAAAAGTTGATGGCGTAATGATCAATGCAGTGAATTATAAAAACTTAAAAAGTGATGGAGAATTTCAAAAGCTGGTTTCCAGGTTGAATTCAGTTCGAGAAGATTCTTTGAAAACCAAGGATGAAAAGCTGACCTTCTGGATTAACACTTACAATATTCTTGCTGCGAAAATGGTAGCAGATCGCTTTCCTATTAAAAGTATTAAGGATGCGGGAAGTCTTTTTACACGGGTTTGGAAAAAGCCTGCAGGCCATGTGGCTGGGAAAGAGCGGACCCTGGATGAAATAGAACATGAAATTTTAAGGAAGATGGATGAGCCAAGAATACATGTCGCGATCGTTTGTGCGTCGGTGAGCTGCCCTGACCTTAGGCTGGAGGCGTTTAAGACAGACAGCTTGAACGCGCAGTTAGATGACCAGATGAAAAGATTTTTACAGTCGTCTGAAAAGGGGATGAGGATAGATAAGAAAATAAATCGGGTTTATCTTTCTTCAATTTTTAAATGGTTTAAAGATGATTTTGAAAGCAGGGGAGGGGTGTTGAAGTTTGTTAGTAGTTACGTTTCGCCTGAAGTGGCAAAGGCATTGAGCAACCCTCGAATTGATGTTTCCTACCTTGATTACAACTGGGGTATTAACGGCTAATACTCCTGGAAGACACGGCGGGTTTCCCCGCCGGTTTTCCAGATGGAGTAGCTATTAGTCTGCGTGTTTACGCAGGAACGTGGGAATGTCAAAATTAGCGTTTAAGTTCCCTGGGTCCTGATTCTCTTCTTTGATTGAAGAAGCAAGTGTCTTCAGATGCTTATATGATGATGTGGCATCATCATTTCCCATATGAGGTTCGCCTCCCACCACTTTTTTCAACGCGGGTCTTTCTTCGATAGGGGAAGCTATCTCGTTTTCAAATCCGGTTGCGATGACGGTTACCCGCATTTGACCTTCCATTTGAGGATCAATCACTGCGCCAAAAATGATATGTGCATCTTCGTGTGCATTTTCTTGAACCATCATAGAGGCTTCATTAATTTCCATAAGGGTTAAATCGTCTCCACCCGTTATGTTGATTAAGATACCTTTTGCGCCGTCAACGGTTGCCTCGTCAAGCAGTGGGCTGGAGATTGCTTTTTGTGCAGCTTCCACAGCTCTAGTTTCCCCTGTGGCAATGCCACTACCCATAAGCGCTTTGCCCATACTTCCCATGATGCATTTTACATCAGCAAAATCGAGATTGATGAGTCCGGGAATGACGATCAAATCAGAGATGCTGCAAACAGCTTGCTTGAGAATATCGTCTACCATTGAGAATGCACTGGTGAAAGATGTTTGCTTTCCTACATAGCTCAAAAGTTTTTGATTTGGAATCACGATCAGTGTGTCGACGGCTTCTTTTAGTTCTTGAATTCCCTCTTCTGCTTGCCGCATCCGTTTTTTGCCTTCAAACGCGAAAGGCTTGGTGACTACGCCAACGGTAAGAGCTCCTGTTTCTTTTGCAATGCGAGATATTACGGGTGCCGCACCTGTTCCGGTGCCACCTCCCATTCCTGCAGTGATAAAAACCATATCCGCACCTTCGAGCATATCGCGGATAACAATTTCGCTTTCTTCGGCAGCATCTTTACCGGTTTCTGGGTTGGAACCTGCACCCAGTCCGCGAGTCAACTCTCCACCTATTTGGATTTTTCCTGGGCATTCTGATTTTTCCAGAGATTGCAAATCCGTATTGGCGATAATAAACTCGACTCCACGGAGACTATCGCGAACCATAGAATTGACGGCATTGGTGCCACCGCCTCCAACGCCAACCACCTTTATGGT
>JAJDBA010000282.1 GCA_029261675.1 Nitrospinaceae bacterium | reverse complement strand
GTTTACCCCTTTAAGGTTTTCCCCTGTAAGGTTTACCCCTCTAAGGATCGTCCCTTCAAGGTTTGCCCCTTCAAATTTTACCCCTTTAAGGATTGCCCTTTCAAGGTTTGCTCCTGCAAGGTTTGCCCCTGTAAAGATTGTCCCTTTAAGGTATGCCTCTGTAAGGTTTGCCTCTTTAAGGTTTGCCCCTTCAAAATTTGCCTCTATAATTTTTGCCCCTGTAAGATTTACCCCTTTAAGGGTTGCCCCTTCAAGGTTGGAAAAAGATAGAGTCGCGTTTCTTAAATTCAAACCCTTCAAGGTTACTTTACTAAAGTCAGAGCTCCTTAAATCTATAGGAAACTCAAAAATTAATTTTTTGGAATTACTCCAATTAAAATGTAGAAGGCTTAGAAGTGCTACGGTTATCAAGGTTTTCTTTAAAAAGCTGGTGCGAGTTAAATATGAACTAACCATTAGAGCGCCTATCACCGTGGCCAATACTCCCCAGACCCCACTCCACCACACATCCCATATACGTGCTTTTATTGAAAAAATAAACAACGTGACAGAAGGAGTTGCTACAAAAGTAAATATCGTCAGATATTTTGCTAGAGGGCGTTTTAAATTGAAGGCAAATGGGAGTTTCTCATCATCAGGAATTTTGATCTTATTCCACTCATAAATGAAAAGATGCAAATAAAGGGATAGAAACGAGAGAATAACAGGCCCGATAATTATAAATGTAGAAGTTTTTACCTTAATGTTTAGAACTGGTATCTTCAGATTACCTGTTCTAATAATTTCATCGTATTGCCCTAAAGTGAGAGCGCAGAAAAAACAATACGAAATTAAGGTTAGCCCAACCTTTCGAATATCTCTAGATAGCTGATCATGTCGGCATTTATCAATTTCCAGTTCTTCGGTTGCTGCTGTTAGAAGTGCAGTGGCAATTTGATCGCCACACTCTGGACAAGTTATAGCTTTGTCGGAAACTTCCTTACCACATTCCTCGCACCTGATTATACTCATGCAGCCTCTTTAATTTGAGTATTTTAGAAAGATTGGATGCCGGAAGAATACGACATTTTTTATTCCATTTAAAGTCTGCTTTAGCCCGACAAGTGTTTGTTTAAATTTCAACTGAACAAGAAATGGACTCAGTTCTCTTTTCAAACTCTGCGCATACAAGTGTTTACTGTCACTGATCAGAAAGATTTTTTCTGTGGGAAAGGAATAACCTCTCCAGCGGATTTTCCCCTTGCCAGCTTAAGAATACGGTTTGTAATCTTTTGCATGAGCTTCCTCAATCTCTCGATTTCATGAATGACATAACCCTGCGTAACATCCCCACCCATTCCAGATTTGTGATTTACCAACCTTTTTAGAGAGTAAGGATGGATATCCAAAGATTCTGCAATCGTAGAAAAAGTTCTCCTTAAATCATGGATTGTAAATTGAACTCCTGACTCTTCTATAACGTTTTTAATTTGTTTTCCAGGTTCAACTATATGCCCTTTCACACCCTTACCAGGGAATACATAATCACCTTTCACATCCTTCGACCTCTTTCTAAACAAGTGTAATAAAAAATCTGTTAAAGGTAAGATTAATGGTTTGTGATTTTTGGTATCTGATACAGTTAGAATTTTCTCCTCAAAATTTATGTCTTCCCATTTAAGCCTAGCCGCTTCTTCTCTTCTTAACCCGGTAAATAAAAGTAATAGCAAATAGTCCCTGACCGATTCTGCTATGCTACTTTTTTTATTATTTTTTAACCCTGCAACCGCTTGATACCATCTTGACAGGTCTTTTTCCTTTATTATCGATTCTCTTCTATTCACCTTAAACCAAGCTTTGGTTTCCGAAATTACTCGGACAGGGTTCGCCATTATCAATTGTTGGCCCTTGCCATCCTCATATTTACCCATTGCAAAAGAAAAGATGGCTCTTAAAACTCGCATTGACTGATTAGCCTGGGCGTGGCCAATTTCCTTCCCAAGCTTTGTGTGTTTCTCAGCCACCATCAATTTTGATATCTCTGTGATTCTTTTAGTCTGCCAACTTTTAAAAGGCCCATCCATTGTGCGCCTATAATCATATATGGTGCGTTCTTTGAGAGTCTTTCTAGTCTTCAAAAAATCTTCAAAAGCTCCCTTTAAAATTACTTTATTAAACACTTGGTTTTTCTTTTCTAAATTTGGGTTTTCCCCTACACTCATTTTCCCCAAAAGTTCTTCGGCCTTTTTTCTGGCTTTTACTGGGTTTAGTGGGCCATGCTTACCAATTGTGGTTCTAATGGCTTTTCCACCCATCCACTTTTCCACAAAATAAGTTTTTGATGTCTTTCCCACATAAACGCCAAACCCCTTTAAGTTTTTATCTCTATAAAACACTTGTCCTTTAAGAGGATTCTTTAATTTATCAATTTCACGTTTGGTAATTTTAATTTCGGGCATTTCTCACTCCAAAAACAATAGAAACAGAAATCTCTATTAATAGAGGTCTAATAGATGCAGGCTTTATTGATGGCTATAGAAACTTCTGGTTAGCTATTTAAGGATAGAGCTGTATTAAAGGACTTGTCAAGGGGTTAAAAATTTCAACCCCTTGCAATAAGGAAAGGCATTAGAACTTCTAATCCGTAGGTCGTAGGTTCGAATCCTACCAGGCGTACCAATTCTTCAAAGGCTTACGCCCTTCGTGTTGATGATGTTTTTATCAACTATCAAATCTTTAATCACGCTATAGGCAAGTGACGGCTTGACCTTTTTTTGTCAAACCAACGATATACGAAGTTCTCGACCAACGGCGCGCGGCTTTGGACATGATTGCCAAGGTGATGCTGGGAACTGAAGAATGGTTCTGCAATCAGCACAGTTGTTTAGTGATTGAGTCTTAAAGAATTCCGCAAAAATCTCGTTAATTTGGTGCTAAAATTATCTAAGCTTTGTAATATTAAATCCAGTATATTGGAATTATTCGGAAATAATGAGGGGAATGCCTCGGATTGTTCCGCACCATTTGGGGCTTTTTTCATCACCTCCCATTTTAAGGAAAGTTTATGCACTTTGATGGTTACGATCCAGGAATTTTTTATGATGAGTTCTTTGATGCTTCCGGTGCACCCCGTCCCTGGTCCCAACCTTTAATCGAAAGAATCAACACGTTACCTCGAAACGGTTTATTGAACCGGCAGAAAGCGGCGGAGTCCGCCCTGATGCAATTGGGGATTACTTTTAATGTTTATAACGAATCAGCCGGTGCGGAAAAAATCTTCCCCTTCGACATCATTCCCAGAATTATCGACGGCACCACCTGGGACATCATGGAGCAGGGGCTCAAGCAACGCATATACGCTCTCAACAAATTTGTTGATGATATTTATCACGATCAGAAAATTCTCAAAGACAAAATAATTCCCCGTGAAGTCATTGAATCCTGCAGCAGCTTCCTTCCGCAATGCATGGGTCTGAATCCTCCCAAGGGCATTTGGTGTCATATCAGCGGAATTGACCTCATCACCGACGACAAAGGACAACTGATGGTCCTGGAGGATAACCTTCGCTGCCCCTCCGGTGTCTCTTATGTGTTAGGCAATCGCCAGATATTAAAGCAAACATATCCAAAAGTTTTTGCTTCTATTCCCATTCGGCCCATTGAGGACTATACCAGCCGTCTTCTGGACCTTCTGTATTATCTTTCTCCGGAAGCTGTTGCCCAGCCCAGCTCGGTCATCTTGACTCCCGGCATCCATAATTCGGCTTATTTTGAGCATTCTTATCTCGCGCAGAGGATGGGTGAAGAGCTGGTCGAAGGCCGAGATCTGGTTGTCCAGGACGGTAGCGTTTTCATGCAAACCACCCGGGGACTTGTAAAAGTAGACACGATCTATCGGCGGGTAGATGATGATTTTCTCGACCCCAAGGTATTTCGCCCGGATTCCGCACTCGGTGTGCCAGGGTTGATGGAGGTTTATAAAGCAGGACGGGTTGCTCTGGTCAATGCGCCGGGGGTGGGGATTGCCGATGATAAACTAATTTATACCTATGTCCCGGACATCATAAAATATTATCTGGGTGAAGAGGCTTTGCTTTCCAATGTACCAACCTACCGATGTATTGATGAAAAAGATAGGAGCTATGTCCTGGAAAATTTGGACAAGCTAGTGGTCAAGGCCGTGGGCCAATCGGGGGGGTATGGTATGTTGATGGGGCACCAATCTTCGGCTCGTGAACGAAAATCCTTTGCTGAAAAAATTAGTGCCAATCCAAGGGATTATATCGCCCAACCCATCATCTCTCTTTCACGGGCACCAATCATAAACAAGAACCGTTTTGAACCGCGACACGTGGATTTTCGCCCCTTTATTCTTTATGGAGAAGAAATTTTTGTCCTACCAGGTGGATTGACCCGTGTCGCTCTTAAAAAAGGTTCTTTGGTCGTCAACTCTTCGCAGGGTGGTGGCAGCAAAGACACCTGGGTTTTGTATAATCAAAAAAAGTGAATCATGGGTCTTTGAAAAACCCATTTACCCAATAAACGGAATCTCATTTAAAGAAAGGCTGGACGACACAAAATGCTTTGCCGCGTAGCAAGTTCTCTGTATTGGATGAGTTGTTATCTGGAGCGGACCGAAAATATCGCTCGCTTCATTGATGTCAACTTATCTACACTCCTCGACCTTTCCCTGGAGTCTGCTTTGGGAAATCCGTGGGAACCCTTGATCAAAATCACTGGCGATGAAGAACTCTTTCACGAAAGATATTCAGAGTTAAACGGTGAAAACGTAATGAAGTTCCATACGTTTGACATCAAAAATCCCAACTCAATTTTGTCCTGCTTAATGGCCGCCAGAGAAAATGCACGTACTATGCGAGAAACCATACCTTCTGAAATGTGGGAGCAAATCAATAAATTATATTTAATGGTCAATAACGCATCGCGAAACCCATCAATATTGCAGGACCCCGCAACCCTGTATAAAAATATTAAAATGGACTGCCATTTATTTTCAGGTATTACAGATGCCACCATGCCCCATACAGAAGCCTGGGATTTTATCCAACTGGGTCAGTTTATTGAACGCGCAGATAAAACCTCTCGCATCCTGGATGTAAAATATTTCCTGCTTTTGCCACGCGTGGATTTTGTCGGATCAACACTCGACAAAATTCAATGGGCGGCTTTATTAAAATCAGCCAGTGCTCTGGAAGCGTACAGGAAAAAATATAGACAAATCACCCCCAGCAATGTCGCGGAGTTTTTGATCATGGACCATGAGTTCCCTCGGTCCATCCTGTTTTGCCTGACCCAGTCGTATCGGTCCTTGTTTTCTATCACTCGTTCAGCGGGGGGTGAAATACATAATCTTCCAGAACGCAGATTGGGGAAACTCCGCTCTCAACTCGATTACACGATCATCGAAGAAATAATTCAACGAGGGCTCCATGAATACCTTGATGAATTTCAACTGGAGTTAAATACGGTTATAAATGGCCTTAATGAAACGTATTTCGAGCCACAAATTGTAGGACTTAAGCAATAATTTTGGAGATTTAATTAATGACATTTTGCATTGCTATAAAGGTTGAGGAGGGGCTGGTTGCTCTTTCCGACACCCGCTTGACTTCTGGAAATGAAGTTACAACCGCCCAAAAAGTATCCATGCACAATCAAGGAAAATATCCTTTGTTCTTTATGACTTCCGGACTTCGCTCCGTGCGTGATAAAGCGATCACCTATTTTGATGAGCAAATGAATGAAGCATGGATAAAGATTGATAAAACATATAAAGCTGTAAATCAGTTGGCAGACCAAATCCGCAAAGTCGCCGATGAAGACAAAGAAGCATTGGCCCAAAGCGGGCTCCCTTTTGACCTTCACTCTATCGTCGGAGGACAGTTGAAAAAAGATGATGAGCCCAGGCTATTTATGATATATCCGCAGGCCAATTGGGTGGAAATCACCAAGGAGACCCCATACCAAGTTATAGGGGAGTCTGCCTATGGGAAATCCATACTAGACCTGACACTCACTTATGACAGCAGTCTTGAATTGGCCCTAAAAGCCGCTTTTCTAGCCTTTGATGCCACAAGAAGATGCGCCAGCCACGTGGATTTCCCTATTGATGTCGTTTTCTATCGTAAAGATTCTCATAAAATGTCTCACAATAAATATGAAAAAGAAGATTTATTATCAGTTTCCGAATGGTGGCAGAATCGTATTCGACACTCCCTTGATGAATTGCCGGACGACTGGGTCAAAGGAATAATAGAAGAAGCCACTTCGAAATAAAGGAGATCATGAATTTCCGCATCGAGCATCAACTTCGGTTCCAATATTCTAAGCCCGTCTTTTTAGAACCCACAATAATTCGTCTTCGACCCCGTTCCGATACCTGGCAGGAACTTTTAAATTTTCAGATAAAAATAAGCCCTTCGCCGCAGGGGTCAACGGATTCCAATGATCTGGACGGAACACCAACGACCTTGCTATGGTTTGCAGGTTTAACCGAGTCTTTCTCCATCACCACCTTCTCAGAGGTGAGGACATTGAAGGATAATCCATTCGATTTTATTCTGCCTGAGAAAAAGTCATTGCCATTTGAGTATCCTAGATCCTATGGAGACGCATTGACCCCTTACTTGCATCGCAAAAACCCAAACAATCAGGTGAATCAATTTGCACAGGAATTGATGAAGGAAGCTAAACATGACCCAACCATCTTTCCTGGACTTTTAGCCGCCAGAATAAATAAGGTTTGCAAAATCGAGTTTCGAGAACATGGTGATCCCCTTTGCCCGGAAAAGGTTCTTGAGGGGGAGGCCGCTGCCTGTAGAGATCTGGCCGTGCTTTTCATGGATGTTTGCAGATGTGTCGGGTTGGCGTCCCGTTTTACCAGCGGGTATTACCATTTAGACACCGAAGTCCCTGAAAGGGAACTTCATGCCTGGGCCGAGGTCTATTTCCCAGGTGCGGGATGGCGGGGATACGATCCAACACACGGCCTAACTGTTTCCGACCATCATGTTGCAGTGGCTTCAGGAGCAAATCCTGTTCTTGCCGCTCCCACTTCAGGGACGGTCCGCGGCACTGGAGCCAAGTCCACCATGGTGTATGAGATAGCCATTAACCTTTTAAAAAAATAGCACTCACTCCTTACCCTTTTTCTGCATGGCCAAAAAAGAACCAGTCTGTAATCAGGAACTCCCTAAAAACGTCAAATTAACACTTCTACTTAAAGGTCTAGGAAATTTATTTTTCAATTCCTGCGAGTTTTTTGGCTGTGGAGATTTCATCTTGTATACAGTTCATCACTAAAGCCTGACTCGGAAAGTTATAGCTTTTACAAACTTGTCTATAGTGATCGTTTATGGTTGATTGGCTGGCGGAACCAAACCATTCTGCACTACCTGGTGCACCACTTGCTGGGGGGGCTTCTGGTCCGCTGGCACAACTGGTTAAAAAAATTATTAAAAGAAAACCCTGTGCCATATTTTTAACAAGAGAACTATTCATAATTTCATCCCCTACCCTTTGATTGTTGGATTGATTCCGTTTGCCTTACCACTTCTTATATTAAGAATTCTCACATCCACGAAATATACCCCATCGACTGCTTACGATCAACCAAGGGTTATTTGATCCCAAAACTCTACAAAATATCATTTCTCTATTTTCATCCCCCACTCTTCGTACTCAAAGTAGCATATTGATAATAAAAGCGTTACAGAACACCCCTCAATAACAGGGCTATACTCTTGAGTTTATCGATGATTTTCTAACGTTTTTTCAATATGAAAAATTGATATTAATTTGGGTTTTTTCGATAGATATGCTAAAGTGGGCTATCATACTAAGACAATTTGGGAAAGCATTTCCTGAATTATTTGGAACATCATTTGTGGCATGGGCAATACAATTTCAGTAGAAAACCATTAACCGTCCTGATTTTCCGGGTGGTTTTTTTTATGCCTGATTTTGTCCAAATAAGTCTTAATAATTTCAATTGGGGACTCTGTTTTAATATCTGAATGCAAGATCGTCCCGCAAATTTTTGGGAGTAAATTAAAAATGGCTCAAGGTAAAGTAAAATGGTTCAATGAAAGTAAAGGGTATGGCTTTATTGAATCGGACGATGGGGAAGACTGCTTCGTACATTTTTCAGAAATTCAAACAGATGGCTTCAAGACCCTTCATGAAGGTCAAGCAGTAGAATTTGAAAAAACGATGGGCCAAAAAGGACCACAAGCCTCAAAAGTAGTCCCTAAGTAAATAAAAAATCAGATGTCTTTCCCCGGTGAAGCACTCCTTCGATCGGCTAATTGACATATTAAATCGCATAAACGACTTATCAGAAAGGGAAGACAATGCATGAAGTGAAAGTTTTTGACGCTACAGGTAATCTCAAAAAAGTGATTTCCGTAAAAGCACTGAACAAAAGAACGGATAAGCAGATCAATTCACCGTCTTTTTATAATAAAAAAGGCCGAAAAGTGAAACCGCTAGTTCAGGAAAGTCCTAAATAAGAAAAAGCCGGTACTTACGTACCGGCTTTTTTTTATTTATTAGCAATTCCCTCGAAACAACAAGCAACCCAAGCCTTAAATCAGCCTTTAGGTTCGTAGTAATCCAGACCGGAATGGTCAATCACCTTTTCCCCCATCAAAATCCTCAAGGTATTTCGCATCTTCTCGTCTTGGTCAAACAACGAGTTAACGGGTTGCAAATCAGGTCGGCATTGCGGAGACTTGAAATAAAAGGAAAGCCACTCCTGGATTCCACGCATTCCCGCTCGGCTAGCCATATCCAAAAATAAAACCAGATCTAAAACAACGGGCGCTGCAAGAATCGAATCGCGGCAGAGAAAATTTATCTTTAACTGCATTTTTTGCCCCAGCCATCCTTGGATATCAATATTATCCCAACCTTCTTTAGCGTCTCCTCTTGGAGGGTAATATTCAATGCGAATTTTATGATAATAATCCCCATAAAGTTCTGGGTAGAGTTCATCCTGAAAGATGCTATCGAGAACCGACCCCTTACTCACTTCCTTTGAGCGAAAGGAATCGGGATCATCCAAAACTTCGCCGTCGCGGTTACCAAGAATATTGCTTGAAAACCAACCTTCCAGACCAAGCATTCTTGCTTTGAGACCAGGTGCAACAATAGTTTTCATCAAGGTCTGACCTGTTTTGAAATCCTTACCAGCAATTGCAACATTATATTTCAAGGCCAACTCTACCATTGCGGGATGATCAATGGTCTGATTTGGGGAACCATTGGCAAAGGGAACACCCATTCGGATTGCTGCATACGCGTAAATCATAGAAGGGGGTATAATAGCCAAATTATCTTCCAAGGCTTTTTCAAACCCTTCTATCGTCTGAAAAGCTTCATGGGCCATATCCTCCTGATATACTTCTGTAGAGCCGCACCAGCACATGACCAGTCTTTCCAAGCCGTGTTGTTTTTTAAAATCCTCCATGTCCTGCATCAACATTTCCGCCAATTTCATTTTATTGGGGGCCTGTTTCACATTCGGTCCAGAAAGGTTTTTTACAAAAGCAGGATCAAACACAGCCGACCACGGTTTGATTGCTTCCAGTTGTTTGCGGATGGGTTCCAATTCCTGCTTATCAATTACTCCACAGGCTAAGGCAGCCTGATAGCAATTGTCATCATAAATATCCCAGCCACCAAAGACCAAATCGTTGAGAGATGAAAGTGGCACAAAATCTTTAATAAAAGGATATTGCGGATTATCCCTTTTGCCCAGACGTATACGTGACATTTGCGTTACCGACCCAATCGGCAAGCTATGCCCCGCATTTATCAATTGCACTCCCGCAATCAAAGTTGAGCTTACTGCGCCCATACCTGGAAGTAAGACTCCCAGCTTTCCTTTTGCCGGAGCAATTTCTCTAGCCATACCGTCATATGATTCTGCACTTTCATTCATAATTCAACTGCCTTTAATCTTTGAGATGTTTTTATTAATATTAATTTTTGCTAAAATAGGTGTGTTTACACAGGGTGAGTCGAGTTGGCGCCAAACACATTACAATCTTAAATCAGAAAAACATGTGTAATATATATCGTTTCAGATCGACTTTCCAGTGAAGTTTGTCCACAAGACACCTGTAGAAATTAAATATTTTGGATTTTAGATGACAGAAAATCACAAACAGCCTGATTCAGGAACCCAAGACGAGAATTCAAGCGGTGTTCTTTTTTTGAAAAACCCGGGAGAAACCGTAAATTCTGTCGAATGGTATTCTTCTAAAATCACCGGGGTGCCATTCCTCCTTAGAAACCTTCTGACGCTCCAACGGGCAGGCATAAAAACCCTGGCTGTTTTTATGGAAGACCCTCACGGAGATATTGAAAAATCGTTCGAAAAACTTTTAAGAGATTCGAGATTGCCGAAAAATATCCCCTGGATAAATAATATCCCGCAATTAAAAGAATGGATCCAAAAAAATCCTGCTTATATCTTTAACGGTTCTGCTCTTCACAACAAGAAAGAAATATACAGCCTTATCCATTCGCATTCAAAAAATGCAAAAGCTCCTGCTTTCCCCATAAATCCGGAGAAACTGGACGAGCTTTTATTAGACAACCCTACGACTATTCAACCGCAACAGGCTGGTTATTCTCTTTATTACGTCCCAGGGGGAAAGGAAGAAGAAATACAAAAGCCTGAGGATTTTAAACGCCTTCACGAAGCACTGGTAGGCGGGTCGGGGCTCAGCCATGACAGCCCTATCACACGAATTCTTTCCAGGCCGGCTTCACGCTTGTTAACGCGTATGTTTTTGAATACCCCAATCAGTCCCAATCAGATTACTCTTATGAGCTTTTTTTTTGGGCTGGTTTCCGCTTTTCTTTTTCTTCAAGGTTCTTATGGAACCAGTGTTATCGCGGCAATGTTACTGGTTTTATCAACCTGGGTCGATGGGGCCGATGGAGAAATAGCACGCCTAAAATTTATGGAAACGGATATCGGGAAAAAACTGGATATTTATTGTGACAATATCATCCATTTTCTAGTATTTACCGCTATTGGGTGTGGAGTTTATTTCAAAACCGGTGAAAGTATTTTTTTGTACCTTGGTGGTCTGGCAGGGCTGGGTGGATTGACGTCCTTCTTTTTATTGAGCCCTATACTGCTTGAAAAAAGGTCACCGAATAGTCAACTGTTCCATATTAGCGAACCGGAACTGGCTGAAAAATTCGCCAACAGAGATTTTATTCATTTTCTATTACTAGTTGCGGTGGTCGATCAGATGGGAATTTTTATTGCGGTCGCAGCGGTAGGAGCCAATCTATTTGCAGGATATCTGGTCTATTCCAGACTTCTCAAGCTAAGAACAGCTTGACTTTATTTTCTCAAGCACACTTCTCGATTAGATTTGATAAATATATATCAGCTTGTTTAAAATTATTAGGGTCATCAATATCGCACCAGAACGATCCATCGATAGGCATCGCACCTGCTTTCCCCTCTTTAGCTAAAATACGCACCCCACCTGATAGAGAATCGTCTTGCTGATTTTTTGAAGATGTTTCGATGGCTGTGAATAACGCCGGGTCGCACAAGAAGATTCCAGTATCAAAACAATTGTAGGACTCTAACCCCTTGCCAATCTTTTGAATTTGGTTCTCTTCGACCAAAACCCGAGTTACATCATTCATATCCACCAATGGGTTTTGCAAGTCTTCATCGACTGCCAATAGAATCCCTTTATTTTCGGATGAACGGCGGATCAGCTGACTGGCTATTTCAGAATCAAAAATATGGTCTGCCATCAAAAGCAGAAAAGGTTCGTTCAAATACGGTTGTGCTTTTAGAACTGAAATACCATTGGCCCGTTTCCATTCATCATTTTCAATTATGGTTATGGGAATATTTTTAGAGCGACTCACTTCTGCTAAATGCGCACGAACATTGGCACCGTTGTAACCAACCACAACGTAAAAGTCATCCACGCCCGCTTCCAGAGCAGAGTCGATCACTCTATCAATGAGAGGAATATTTTTAAGAGGCATCAGCGGTTTTGCTTCAGCAAGAGATCTCAGCCGACTACCCTGTCCCGCTGCAATGATTAAACATTTCATATCAAATTAACCCATTTTTTCAAAAAAACTATTGTTACATATGAAGCCATTCTCTTCAACTCTTTGTTTTTTGCATATTTAGCCCGAATCTTTTGTCATTTCTTTTTGCGCCGCCTGGGCAAGGTCTGAAGGGCTGGTCGAATATTGCCATCCAATAGCAAAACCCAGCATAAACCATACAATTTCCCGAACCCGTCGCATCAATGCGGTAGCCACCCCCAAAGCGGGTTCTCCTGTAATGGCCCGGGTAGCCAATAAAAAAGCGGCCTCTTGGCTGCCAAGTGTCGCTGGTATAAAAAATGTGCCTGCCCGCACCAGTTCCACCAGAGTTTCCAAAATAATAGACTCGGCTATCGATATAGGGTACCCGAGGAAATATAAAATAATATAAAGCTCCAAAGCTCCCAGATACCAGTTCAACAGGTTTAATCCCAACGCCCCGAAAAAATGAGCGCGTTTTTCTGTATAAAAATGGACCAGCCTGTCATCAAATTCCTGAAGATGGCTGAGAAATTTTTCCAATCGACGGCCCAATGCCCGACGGCTAAGCCACCCCCCTGCAATAGAAGTGATCTTCAATCGTTGAATAAAATAAAAACCAAAAATACCAATAGCAAGAGCGGCTAAACTTAATTTAGAAAACAGGTAATAATTTTCAGGGAAATCTGGATTTAAATGAATGAGCAAAACACCCGATGCCATAAAAAAAACCATGGACATAAGGTGTGTGGATTCAATCAAGATAATTGAAGCTGCGCCCTCTCTATAACCAACCCCGTAATATTTTTTCAGGAGATAACCTTTAACAGGAGCCCCGCCAAAAGCACTGAAGGGCAGCATCTTTCCAAATGCGGCCCCCACCATTCGCACCTTCCAGAGATCGTAAAGCCATTTAAAATTTGACCCGGTACTGGGAAGGGTAAATTGCCAGGCTATCGTATCCACCCAAAAAGCAATTCCATAAATCGCTAATACAAAAATGATACCCCAGCCAGTTGCAATCAGATTCGACCACAACAATTCGAGATCAGTCTCGGAAAAAACATAAACCAGCAGGCCGGTTCCTACTAGAAGATATAGAAGTTTGATTATCTTCACTCTAAGGTTAAGTCCTTATGGATGCCAACGGCGAGAGCTACGGGTAAACTGAAGACACCAATAGGCCTGTGCACCAATAGCCGCAGGGGGAAGAAGGTACCACATCAAATCCCCAAAACTGAGAACCAAAACGATAAAACAAAAATCACTGCGAACCATACGCGCATTCAAAACAAAGCGATCCATTTTTGAATCGTCATCCCTAATCGATGTCTCTTCAGCTGTCAATTGACTGGAATGAGGTTTGGTTCTATTTTGATAAAGCTCTAGAGCGTAGTTTACTGTTCCGCCAAAACCAGCTCCTAATCCAGACCAAAACCAAATCTCTTGTCCCGTTACAGACGTAGCACCCCAGCCAAGACAAATAAAATATACTGCATGCACGACCCAATCCACAAAAGTGTCATACCGCATTCCAAAAATACTACGCATGTCCTTTATCCGAGCTATCTCACCATCGCAATTGTCGAGGACATAGCAAATCAGAAATAAAAAAGCCCCAAAGAGAATGGAATAGTAATCTCCTCGGAGACAAATGACTCCTCCTGCCACACCAAATATCATTCCAAGAGTGGTGATCTGATTGGGAGTAATGGGCGTCTTCATTAACAGCATTGTCACGGGATAAGACAAATGCCTGATGAAAGGCTGAATTTTCTTGGGAGGCTGTAATTCTTCCCCCGCTTTTGTTTTAAATGTTTTATCTGGAGTGATGATGTTTTCTCGGGTTGGATTAAATATGGGTAGGAAACCGTTTTATTATCATTTAGCTATCTGAAAGAGCCAATCATCACAAACCTTACTTGGGTGCTCCATCGAATGCAAAAATATTTATTGGGAATAAATGTTCAGACACCTGTTTTTATTGGGCACCAGCCCTTGAAATTGTTACAATTACCTCATGCCATTGAAAATTGCACTCGTAAATATGCCCTTTGGGTTTCATATCTATCCCTCGATCCAATTAGGGACGCTTTCCACTCTGCTGAAGTCCAAAGGCTGTGAAGTAAAAAGCCATTATTTAAATCTGCATTTCGCTCATCAACTTGGTTTGCCTATTTACAACCAACTTTGCGAAAAGAGATTTTTAATTGGAGAGTGGTTATTTTCTCATCCCTTGTTTGGCGAAAACCCAAAGAATAAAGCTTATCCCGAAAATTTTGCCCCACATATGGAAGATGTTTGCCAGTCCATTGAACGTCCCTTGGACTATTTGCTAGATGTAAAAACTAAAATGGTTCCCGAATTTCTGAAATGGTGCAGAGATGCAGGAAACTGGGGAGACTTTGATGTTATAGGGTTTTCATCGACCTTCAACCAAAACGTTGCCAGCTTGACTCTGGCAAAAATGATCAAAGAAAAATTTCCGCATTTAAAAATTCTGTTCGGTGGTTCAAATTTTGAATCGGAGATGGGACTCGAATATTTTCGCGTTTGCCCTTGGATAGATTACGTCATTCCCGGTGAAGCGGAAGACATTCTACCGAATTTCGTTAACTATCTGGAGAAAGGCGGTCCAGTTCCCAAAGGGGTAGTGCATCGATGCGATGGCGAAGTTCTATACGAAGAACCCGATGCCATGTTTGGAAATTTCAGTGATTACGAGGCCCCCGATTATCAGGATTTCTTTGACCAACTGCGAGAAATAGATCCGGAATCTTCTCTATTGGAAAACCCGGTTATTCTTTACGAAACGGCCCGAGGTTGTTGGTGGGGAGAGAAGCATCACTGTACTTTTTGTGGCTTGAACGCCAGCACAATGAAATTCAGATCCAAGCCCATGGATCAAGTGCATACCGACCTCGCCGAGCTTTCCCAAAAACACGATTCATTTCGATTTCGGCTCGTCGACAATATTCTGGAAATGAAATACATCGACGGAGTTTTTGGAGATCTGGCAGAGAAAAATTTTGATCTGCAATTTTTTATCGAAGTAAAAAGCAACCTTACAAAAAAGCAAATCAAAACTCTTGCACACGGCGGTGCCAAAGTCATTCAGCCGGGAATAGAAAGCTTCAGCACAAATCAGCTTCAGGAAATGGATAAAGGTGTCCGCCCTATACAAAATATACTTTGTATGAAATGGTCCATGTACTACGGCATCGAAGTCAATTGGAATATCTTGATTGGCTTTCCTGGTGAAACAAACGAAGACTATCGACAGCAAATCGATTTGATAAAACTTTTATTCCATTTGCCGCCGCCTGAATGTGTTGGGGACTTGTGGCTGGAAAGATTCAGCCCCTATTTTATGAGGCCAGAAGAGTATGGCGTAACCATCACCGCGCCGGGCGAAGCCTACCCTTATGTTTACGATGATCCCGAAATCGATCATTTAAAAATCGCATACGATTTTGAGTTTAAAACATCCACACAAATCGATCCGGCACTGAAACAGGAACTTTATGATATTGCCGCAGAATGGAAAAGACGGCATCAGTCCGAACAATTGCCCTTTCTGATATTCACCAAGTCCATGGACTTTGTAAAAGTCTACGATGATAGATCTTTACAATCCATACAAGTTCGATTGGAAGGAGCCGCTGCCAAGATATTCATATATTGTAACGAAGCCCCAAAAACTATAGATCAGATCAAAGAGCATTTAAACGGCCAAAATGGTAAGGAAAAAAAGTCTGTCGAAGAAACAATTCGATTCCTGGAAGATAAAGGGCTGATTTACGGTGAACGAGGAAAATATTTGAACTTGGCCCTTCCTCATAATTCAAATTTATAGTTTTTAAATTATGACCGACCGAAGAGTAAAAGGCGAACGCAAATTACAAAAAAAATATAACACTCGGAAAAGCGCTAATTCTTTTTATCAAACACAAGTGTTAGATTTTTTAAATTCTGAAATGCAAAAATTCATTTCAGAACAGGAAATGGTGTTCCTCTCAACAGCTGACTCAAAAGGCGAATGTGATGCCTCTTTCCGAACAGGCCCAAAAAGCTTTGTGAAAGTGTTAGATGATAAAACTCTAGTGTTTCCTGAATTCAAAGGCAACGGGGTCATGGCAAGCTTGGGGAATATTTCAGAAAATCCACAAATAGGATTGATGTTCATAGACTTTTATCGCACGTCCATTGGACTCCACGTAAACGGTAAAGCAGAAATAATTTCGGAGTTTCAGGCCGGAAAACTTGTAAATCCCATCGACAAAGCAAAAGCAGAAAAGGACGGTAAACACAAAACAAAATTATGGATAAAGGTGGAAGTTGAAGAAGCCTTTATTCATTGCTCCAAGCATATTCCAAAACTGAAAAAATTGGACAAGACCATTCATTGGGGTACCGATGATGAAAAATTGAAGGGGGGAGATTTTTTTAACACCAAGGG
>JAJDBA010000281.1 GCA_029261675.1 Nitrospinaceae bacterium | reverse complement strand
TCCAGCATCCTGAGGGGTATAGCCATTGGAAGGCAGTACTTCACCCGCAGGGGGCTCGAATTTGAAATCGTTACCATCCTTATCCTTCAAGGTATCCGTCATTGGGTTGAATTTCATGGAACCACCGAAAGCCATAGCTACAACCAGTTCCGGGCTACTAATGAAACCTAAAGTTTCCGGGTTACCATCATTTCTTTTAGCAAAGTTACGGTTGTATGAAGTCAGAATGCTATTTTTGTCGCCTTTTTTCATATCATCCCGTTTCCATTGCCCGATACACGGTCCACATGCATTGGCTAACACGGTTGCGCCAGCGCCTTCAAATTCCTCCAAAATACCATCGCGAATGATAGTTTGATAAATGGTCTCAGAACCGGGGGTCACGAGCAGACTGGTTTTCATGGGGACACCCGCTTTCTTAGCTTGACGGACTAGACTGATTGATCGTGTCATGTCTTCATAACTGGAGTTGGTGCATGAGCCGATCAAAGCCGCAGAAATAGGTTCTGCATAACCTTTTTCATCCACTTCAGAACTCATAGCAGAAACAGGGCGACCCAAGTCAGGTGTATGTGGCCCTACAATATGTGGTTCCAAGGTAGAAAGATCGATTTCATAATATTCATCGTAATACTTCTCAGGGTCGTTCTGTACAGAAGGATCAGACTGCAAATGCTCCGCATACTGTTGGCAAAGATCAGCAATCGCACCACGGTCCGTTGCTCGTAGATAAGGAAGCATGTTTTCGTCGTAGCCAAACGTAGAGGTAGTAGCACCAATTTCTGCACCCATATTTGTGACTGTACCTTTACCCGTTGCACTCAAGCTACGTGCACCTTCACCAAAATATTCCACTATTTTTCCTGTACCACCTTTAACTGTTAACATGGTGGCAACTTTAAGGATAATATCTTTGGAGGCGGTCCATCCATTCAGCTCACCTTTGAGGTGGATACCTACCAGCTTTGGCATTTTGGTCATGAAAGGCTGACCCGTCATAACGTCAACTGCATCTGCACCACCTACACCAATAGCGATGGTACCCATGCCGCCTGCATTAGGTGTGTGGGAATCTGTTCCAATGATCATGGTTCCAGGAACTGCATAATTTTCATAAACAACCTGATGAATGATGCCGGAACCGGGTTTCCAAAAGCCCATACTATATTTCATAGCAGCGGAACGAAGGAAATCATAAACTTCTTTATTTGTTTCCTCAGCCGCTTTCAGATCGTCAGTAGCTCCGTTATAAGCCTGAATCAAGTGATCACAGTGTACGGTGGTAGGAACAGCAACCTTGGGCATTTTTGCGGACATGAATTGAAGAATGGCCATTTGTGCTGTAGCATCCTGCATGGCGACACGGTCTGGGCGAAGATAAATGTCCGATACCCCACGTTCCAATTTTGAGTAATCGGTATCTGCTGGAAGATGCGCAAACAGATTTTTTTCTACAACGGTAAGATCACGTCCCAAATTTTTTCGAGCCGCATCCAGGATTTTTGCGTATGATTGATATAGCTTTTCAATCGGTCCAAGTTCCATTAACATTGACTTCACCTTATTTTTTTATAGAGTTATAGTAAAAGAGCAACTAAGAAGTGCCCAGGATTCAAATTTAAAATAGTATTTTTTTGACCGGCGCATTTTGACACGAAACTGCATGGAGTTCAATTATCTTTCGAAAATTTTTCGCATTATAGGGAAGATAAAAAAGTTCTTATATTTGTTAATTTGAAACAGTTTCTTTGTTAATTTGAAACAGTTTTTTTGAGATTTTATTATGAGTTCGATATTCGATTCACAGGTGTTTAACGCAAACTTGTTTTTTCCAAGGGCCGATTCTTCCCCAGCTCTGGCTGGTACCGACGAATATTATATAGATGCAGGAAAAGATGCCAGGATTCATGCTCGTTGCCACCCGAATCCAGACGCAAAACTCAGTTTGCTGTTTTTTCACGGAAATGGAGAGATCGTATCTGATTACGATAATCTGGCACAACATTTTTCAAGTTTAGGCGCAGAACTAATCATCGCCGATTTTCGTGGTTACGGAAAGAGTACAGGCAGTCCAACATTACGTTCCACATTAGAAGATGCGCATATAATCTTTGATTATCTAAAAAAGGGAGAGGTTTTTAAAAGCATAGTATGTGTAATGGGCAGATCTTTAGGCGGTGCCCCTACCATTGAATTATGCAGTAAGCGTTCCGATATTCAGGCTTGCGTTTTGGAAAGTGCCTATGCAGATCCCATCCCTCTCGTTGAAAGACGAGGGTTGAAAATTAATAAAACAACCCCAGAAGAGGATGCCGTATTCAACAATAGTCTGAAAATTTCGACGGTGAAATGCCCAACCTTTATAATGCACGGCGCAGATGATTTTCTGATCTCGCCGCAAGAGGCTAAACTGAATTACGACAATGCGGGGGCAAAAATAAAAACACTGGAAATTCTTGAAGGAGTCGGTCATAACGATATGATGATGAATCCTTCCTATTTCAGCACTTTAAAACGGTTTTTTGATTCTTTATGATTATTGGTGTTAGTTCTGGCATCCATTTAATAATAAGTTTGAGTGGTCGGAGATAAATGTGAAAAAGTTTTACAATATTGAGGGAATGATTCGAAACGGATTCAAATTGAGCCGTGATTATGAAACCCTTGATTTCAGTTATGCAACTTTTACGGATGCGGCAGCGGAATCCCTTGCTAAATCGCGTTCGATCAAGCAGGTTAGGCGAATCACTATTTCAGGTAAAAAATTAACTGCCGTGGCAGCTAAGGCATTTGGTGCCTCAGAAACAATGGGTAGGCTCGAGTCTTTAAAATTATATAAAAATAAGATAGGTGATGAAGGTGTTAAGTATTTTGCCGAGTCGGAAAAACTGATAAGCCTCAAGTCGCTACGATTGTCCTGGAACAACATTGGGCCTCAGGGTGCTAAGTATATTTCCGATTCAGCGAATATGACAAATTTGACTTCACTGACTTTGTCAGAGAATCAGATTGGTGATGAGGGGCTTAAGTATCTTGCCGATGCAAAATCTTTAACCAGCCTTGAAAGTCTAGATCTGAGAAAAAACCAGGTTACCGATGAAGGAGCTATTGCGCTGGCTAAAAGTAAAAACTTTCCCAAGTTGCAAACAATAGACCTTACGGATAATGATTTAACCCAAAAAGGGTTCGATGCTCTTGCTGAAATGAAAATATTGAACCTAATTCGTGCCCGACTCAGTGAAGATGGCACAAAGCTCGACCTCAGCAACCTCAGGCTTGGGGATGTCGAATGCAAGTTAATCGCAGAATGCGAAGATTTGAAAGACCTCACCCATCTTTACCTGGAGCTCAATAGTATTACAGATAAGGGTATTGAGCTTATTACTGCTTCCGAGCACATGAAGAATCTTATTTCTCTATCACTGGATAGAAATAAAATTGGTGACGCGGGCTTTATTCATATTGTGCGTTCAGAAAATCTTAAAAATTTACAGGTGCTGATGGTCGAAAATAACGGCATCACGGATGAAGGCATTGAGGCAATCTGCGAATCTGAAAACTTGTCTAACCTTTTACGTCTCTATATCGAAGAAAATAGTTACACCGAAGAAGGGTTTGAGTTATTAGGCGAAGCAGAACACTTGATGACCTTAGAGTACCCTGAGTTTGACCGCGAAGAAGAGATTGAAGAAGAAGAAGAGGAAGACGAAGAGTTTGATGATGTCGAAGACATCGAAGAAATCGAGGAAGAAGAAGACCTCGGCGAAACCGAATACGAATCCCAATAACCACCACTCGGCGTGGGGTCAGCTAGTAAAAAAAAAAGATGTTTGGTTGGTAAACGATAGATTATGGTTAAGGGCTAGGTTGTTATATTTGCTTTACGAGCTTTGACCCATTTCCCACCGGGCGTTGCCCGGTTACCAGGAGGTACGCCAAAGTTCCTGGGAGCTTTTCATTTTAAAGATTTCGTTGATCTTGGTTACAAAGCTTTCGTCACTGTAGGTTTTGGTATATTCATCTCCCTTGGTTTTGTAAGGGTTCCATGAAAGTACCATGCGTTCGATAAACATTTCATCGAGCTCGACGTAAGTGATCTTTTTTATGATGTTTGTGTCCAGATCCGTGAGGATGGCGACCATATTGTAGTCTTCCTTGTTGTACAAGGCCTCGCAAAATCCCGGTGACTCGATTTCCTGCTGAATTGGATTACAGGGTGTTTCTAATAGCCAATCCTCACTACCGATCGCAAATATGGGAATTGAAGGAAATTCCGACTCAATTATTAGTTTGGCTTGCCATTTTCCTGTCCATGCCTTGAGCTGAGCCTCAGATGGGCTAGGCAGGGCAGCAAGAAGTAGCATATCGCCGTTAGGTGAAAATGAAAGGCCACCTCCGTGCCCGGCAATGGGTAAGGGGCAGGGCTTTCCCTCCTCGAAGCTTATTGATTGATCCATTTCATTCATAATCTAACTCATATCTAAGGAATGTTGCGGTATTTTGTGAAAGGTTGGCTGAATTGTCAACCCTTGCTCGTGACATAGTTGTTTTGATGCTTGGGGAATAAATCGGGTTCACAAAATCTCATCAGTATAACCGGTTGAGTTTACGACAACCTTCGGTTACTCTTATCGGCTAATAATAATATGTCACACTTATGAAAACGACCCTTATTTCACATGCCTGCTTGCTGGTTCAATCTGGCAATACGACCTTGCTGTCCGACCCTGTATTTTTTGACTATTTATGGGAAGAATGTAATGTCCAATGCCCAAGCATTGATCTGGACCTCGAAAAATTGCCGCCGATTGATGTGTTAAATATTTCCCATCGACATCAGGATCATTTTGATATCCGCACTTTGGCGCACATTGCCGCAAGTGATTCCATTCTAGCACCTGATGCTTTAGTGCTTGCTCCGCGAGACGAAATATTACTAGAAGTGTTAAAGGAGTTGGAATTTAAAAACGTCACCGT
>JAJDBA010000280.1 GCA_029261675.1 Nitrospinaceae bacterium | reverse complement strand
TAAATCCGGCGGCACACGCGTAAACTCTATTTCAAAGGTCAACACGCAAGGCGGGTTGATACCGACTAATAATCCTTTAGATCTTGCCATTGAAGGAAACGGATTTTTCCAAGTGACCAATCCGAATGGAGGTGCGAGTTTTACCCGTTCGGGAAGATTTAATTTGAATGGTGCGGGTCAAGTGGTGGATGCCAGCGGTAACGCCCTAATTCCCCAGATCAGTGTTCCGGCAGGCAATAATGGAATCAGTGTCGGAGCCAACGGTCAGGTTTCTTCACAGACAGCAGGTGGGCTCGAAGTAGCAGGCCAAATTCAACTTGCCAATTTTACTAATCCAGAGGGACTGAGTGCGGCGGGTGGCAACCTGTTGAACGAGTCGGCCGCATCGGGTGCACCGGTTGTGGGCGCCCCAGGCCAAGGTGCTTTTGGATCTGTGCTTTCGGGTTTCCTCGAAGGTTCTAATGTTGATATTGCAGAAGAAATGGTTGACCAGATCGTTGCCAAAGCGGCGTTTAAAGCCAATGTCAATGTTATCAAAGCCAACGACGAAATGATTGGTTCGCTACTTGATATTAAGTCATAACTGGGCCTCGCCCGGTGGGACATGGAACATTCCAATGAGCTGATACGTTTTTTCTCAACCCGCGTGAACCTTTCTCAATATCAAAGCCGGAAAAACTTTTTTTCGCGGCTACCCTGTAGTATTCTTACCGAAATTATTTACATTTCACATTCTTAAATAAATGGAAGATTACTTTGTGACGATAGAGCGGTTTGTTCTATCGCTCAAGGAATCGGGTTTCTCCCTTTCCGCAACGGACTACGATCTCATCGAACAATGGGAGAACCGTGGTGTTCCGGCACAAGTTGTGTGTCGTGGAATTGAAACGGGATTCATCGAGTTTGAAAGGACTAATCCCCGTCAACCTACGCGAGTTAGCCTGAGTTATCTTAAAGTTTTTGTTGAAGAAGAAATCGAACGCGGATGAAACAAAAAATAAAACAAGCAATAAATTGCGGACGCTGCCGTGATAAAAAATATGTTTTCGTAAATCAAAAAGGAAAAGTGCAGGCTGAAGCTTGTTCTTGCTTTGAGTGTAAGGTTTGTGAAGGTAGCCGTAGAATTTTTGAAGAAACTCCAGAAGGTCTTTCAAAAATCAGAGAATGTCAATGCAGTGGACTATTTAAAAGGATGGAACTTTTTAACCATGCGGCAGTACCGGGTAAATTTGTCCACGAAGATTTTAGCTCCTATTCTGTTGACCCACCACAGCACCGAACTCAGAAAAATGCCTTACTCAATTCGCAAAAATTCATAAAAGATTATATCGATAGAAAGGGCCAGTACAGCCAAGGCCTTATCTATATGGGTCCACCGGGACTCGGCAAAACCCATCTGGTGGTTTCAGTTATAAAAGAAATGGTCATGCAGTATGGGGTGGAATGCAAGTTTGTCGATTTTTTTGAACTACTAAGAGATATTCGTCATGGATATGGCGAAGATATTTCTGAAAAGGATTTTATCGATCCTTATGTAGGAGTCCAAGTGCTGGTGATCGATGAACTGGCTAAGGGCCGAAATACGGATTGGGAATTGACCATTCTCGATCATTTTATATCCGCTCGTTACAATGACGACGATAAGGTCACACTAGTGACTACTAACTTCAGCGATAAGCTGGCGACTGGTATTTCTACCGACCGTAATGAAAAGCAAGGTTTGTCCAATGCTTATTCGCGTTTTACACTTGAAGAAAAAATCGGTGCCCGAATTCATTCCCGCCTGATGGAAATGTGCAAGAAGGTAAATCTCGAAGGCAAAGACCATCGCGGAATGTAGTCTAGAAAAATTTCGCCGACCAACTCTTGTATTCCCGCAGGTATTTATAAATTAATTTGTTTGGATTTTTGTAATTCTGAAGGGAAAGAAAAATGGGGCACGTGGGAGGCGGCTCCTCCTGGATTTGCCTCCCACGTAATAGGAAATTTCAATTTTTTGTCAACTCAACCTTGGTGGAGGATTAGGAGTCAGCCAGTAATTGAAACGTCCCTTTATATGTTGCTTCGCAATTAACTTGCGGCTATTCTTAATTAAGTTTCGGAAGAAAGGTTTTCGTCATCGCAATCGATTTTTGGCGATTGTTGACCCCCTTTTTTTCCTTTGCTTCTGATGGGTTCACCCATCTGAAAAAATGAATTCCAATAATCTTTACTGAGCTTCTTACTGGAAAGGACTTTTTTCACTTTTCCTTTTTTATCGAATATTTTTACTTCGTGAAACATTTTACGCTCCAAAATGCCTGTTCGAAGTTCCCAACTTGCGCGCTCTGTAATGTTTCTTTATAGAACGCCGAGTGCATCGGGTTCGATCGGCCAATTGAAATTATTTTTCTGAATCTTCTAATATCAAGCTACTGATCCAGAACTATTCCCAAGCCTTATGACGTCTTATCGGAGGAACATTTTGAAACAATTAGCACTATTTTTATATTTGAGCCTGTTTTTCACTTTTTTGGGTTGTGAACGGGAGATGAAGGAACATCCTTTACCAGAGACCTTAAAAAAGGAGCTGGCCCGGAAAAGTGACCCCAATGCCCATAAAAATGATGTTTCCGGTACTATTTCGATGGCTCCTGGAGTTCAGACTGCAATCCACCCCAGTGCTGGATTGTTTATTTTTGCCCGTCCAGAAGGGGTCGATGCAGGCCCACCTTTAGCTGTAAGGAAACACGGAATATTCGATTTTCCGTTTGAATTTGAAATCGGTCAGCTCAATACGATGATGGAGGGCAGTGTTTTTGAGGGTAATTTGACTCTGACGGCTCGACTCGACCAGGATGGCAACCGCAAATCAAGCCCAGGGGATGTCGAAGGTAAGGTAGTCGTTAAAGCTGGAGAAAAGGGAGTGAAGCTGGTCCTCGACACTGTAGTGGAAGGCGCAGTTTTAAATATTCAGGGAACGGTTAGCGTCAGTGAAGGGCTCAAAAACAAAATACCCGAAAATGCCACGCTATTTTTGTTCGCACGAAATCTGGATGTAAAGCGCGGACCGCCTTTGGCTGTGCAGAGAATACCTGAGATCAAGATGCCTTTTAAATTTTCACTGGGACCGCAGGATATTATGATTCCCGGCACTCCTTTCGATGGACCGATGGTTCTGACAGGAAGAATTGATGCCGATGGTGATGCCCGTGTCGGTGCTGGCGATATCGAAGGTTTTGTAAAAGTAAAACCGGGTGACAAAAACGTAGAGCTTTTACTGAATCATTTAACGGGAGAATAACGGATCAATCTCTTTTTTTATGAACAGCCAAGCCAGAAGGGGCTTGGCTCGTTGGCATCATTTCTATTCTGTTGATGTTTACATGCGCCGGTTGCGATAAAACCCAAATGGCACACTCTGAAATATCTGCGGGACAGAGAGGTTTTAATCCGTCATAAACTTCATCGGCTTTGTCTTTATCGCCTTTGAAGCGCACCAATGAAAATTCACTATCCCCAACCATAGCAGGTTCAATGTTGGTTACTCGGACGGCAGTACCTAATAAATCGGCTTTCAAATTAAGGGTGAACTGTTCTACAAATGCTTTGGTGGCACCGTATACATTTGCGCCTTTATAAGGATAGGTTCCCGCCGTAGATCCAATATTAATGATATGCCCGAAATTTCTTTCCACCATATCTGGAAGTAAGAGGTGGGTGATGTATGTCAAAGCCAGACAGTTTATATTCAACATGGTTTCCCAGTCCTGCCATTCGGTTTCTTGTGCGGCTTCAAGACCCAAAGCCAGTCCCGCACAATTGATAAGAACATCCACTTTTGCAAACTCCGCAGGTAAACTTTTTAGCTCTTCTGATATTCTTTTCTTATCCGTTATGTCGCAGGCAATGACATGACATTCGGTATTGGATTGCAGTTCACTTTTTAAAAGTCCTAACTTGTCATTTCGGCGAGCGATTAAAATAAGTCGCACGCCCTGTTTTGCAAGAGATTCTGCAATGGCTTTACCAATACCAGATGAAGCACCTGTAACGACTGCGACTTTATAATTCATTTTTCCCTCTTCGTGCGGCAATAGCAATTAGCCCTGTTGCCAGTAGGCAGATCCAGCTGAAGACATCGCCATTGAGACTGTAAAAAGTTTTCTTTTCTGATGCAGGGGCGATGAGTGTTATTCGAAAATCTTTTACGAACAAATCTGTTTCATCTCTTAGTTTTCCGGTAGCTTCAATAGTCCCGGAGATGCCTGTGTTGGCGGCTCGAATGATAGGTACGCGGTTTTCAACTGCGCGTAATGCACCCATGCTCATGTGTTGATAAGAAGCGGCACTTTTACCGAACCACGCATCGTTGGTGATGTTCACTAAAAAGTTGGCACCATTTTTTACCGCTTGCCTTATCAGGTCTGGAAAAATCATTTCATAACAAATCGACACGCCTGCCTTATTTCCTGCCGTTTCCATTACTGTTGCTTCTGTTCCACGACCGAAATCACCGATCATCACCACCAATTTTTCGATGAAAAATAATATTTTACGGAAGGGAACGAATTCGCCAAACGGGACAAGGTGACTTTTATCGTAGCGGCTTAAGGTTTCCCCCGAAGAGGAAAGTAAGTAGGCACTGTTGAAATAAACTTGTTCCCCATTAATTTTTTCACGGTGTGGACTGCCAAATATTATGGGTAATTTTATTTCCCGAGCCAGGTTTCTCATCATTTCAGTTTCGGTTTTGCTCTCTTCAAAATAAAAAGGGGTTGCCGTTTCCGGCCATATGATGAGTGCGGGACTTTCTTTGGCGGCTTTTAATGTTAAATCCTTATATTTTTCTATTACTTGATTCTGGTAGATCGGATTCCATTTCATGAACTGTTCTACATTTCCCTGAACCAGTCCAACTTTTATGTGCGGTCTGTCAGTAGCTGATGACAGAGTCTCTTTCAAAAACTGGGTTCCATAAACGAGCCATAAAGAAAAAACAAAAAGTGTTACGGATAAAATTCTCCATCCGTCTTTGAGTTCGAAAGGGTTTTGCTTCTGCTCGCGCCAGCATCTCCAGGATAAATAGAGTCCACTGTTAACCAAAAGGATCAACCAGGAGATACCATAAACCCCAGTCCATTCTGCGAGTTGGATAACGGGCAAGGTTTGGAATTGCGAATAGCCGAGTCCTAACCAGGAAAACCCATATTCAGAGTGGGTGGATCGTAAATATTCCAATGATGTCCATAGGACGGGCGCAAGTAGAAAAAATTGGATACTGTTTTCGCCGCAGACTCTGCGTAGAAAATAGCAAAACAGCGCGATAAAGAAGGAAAGAAAGGCCGATAAAAGCCCGAGAACAGCGAAACTTAGCACCCAATGCAGGTTGCCATAGTTGATGAGGGTGTTGTTGATCCAACTCAATCCCCAATTGTAAAAAACCATTCCCGTGACGAATCCGAGCAGAGCTGCCCTTTGTGGAGTGGTATTCTCCATAGCCAGAAACAAGGGAATCCATGCAATCCATGCAAAAATTTCCAGATTGTATTCTGGAAAGGTCAGCGTCAGCAACAATCCGCTCAAGGCGGATAAGAGTAAAGGTTTAATTTCTTTATATGTTAGGTAATTCAAAGGGAGTGGTTTACAATATTAGATGGATTACAGTGCTCATTATTTAATATTTTTGAGTCCTGTTTCATTTTAATAAACTGACAACCTGCGATTATAGCGGGAACCATATATATTTTGGGAACAAATAAACAATTAATAGACAGCTTTAAAAAGGTATGTCTCTGCCGAAGTATCAAGGCGGGTACTATAACAGCCGCGATTGAGGAAGGTTCTTTGACTTTTGAGGCGTTGAGAAAAAACATTGGCGTAGGTACGGGAAACTGTAAAGCCAAACGTTGCCGAACAAAAATTGAAGAACGAATTAAAGATTATAAAGACAGCCTCAATACAAATTCCGAAACTGGTACGCCCCCTTGCGGATAGAATTTCAGCCTTAGAAATTGGTTGATTATTTTAATAGCTCTACCGCTTCTTTGATTCGCTTAACCCCTTCTTCAATTTTATCCAGCGAAGTTGCAAAAGACATACGCGCGTTTGCATCGGCTCCGAAAGCAATTCCTGGGACGATTGCAACTTTCTTTTCTGTTAAAAGGTATTCGGTAAAATCCAGTGAGCCTTGGAGCACCTTACCACTAGGATCTTTTTTTCCGTACAAAGCTGAAAAGTCGGGAAAGGAGTAAAAGGAGCCATTGGGTTTGTTGCAAGAAACTCCTGCAATTGCGTTCAGTTGATCTATCATCACATCCCTGCGCTTTTCAAATTCTCTTACCATTTCCAATACATCGTCATGAGGGCCTGTCAGTGCTTCGACGCTAGCCGCTTGCGAAATGGAGCAAGGGCCGGATGTGCTTTGTCCTTGTAATTTTTGAACATTTTTTACAATTTCTGCTTCGGCTGCGATATAGCCGATTCTCCAACCTGTCATGGCATAGCATTTTGAAACGCCATTAATGACAACACAATTTTTCTGTGCCTCTTTACTTAATGAGGCGATACTGGTGTGCTTGAAGTCATCAAAAATGATCCACTCATAAATTTCGTCAGAGATCATTAATAGATTATTTTCCAAAGCGAATTCCGCTATGGTTTCCAACTCCGATTTTTCATAAGCAAATCCTGTGGGATTGCTCGGAGTGTTGATCAAGATTGCGCGCGTGTTGGGAGTCAGCACTTTTTTAATCTGATCTACAGTGATTTTAAAATTCTGGTCCGCAGTGGTTTCTATGATAACGGGTTTAGCACCAGCCAATCCCACCATCTCTGGAAATGATACCCAGTATGGAGCGGGAATGATGACCTCGTCTCCCTCTTCCCATAAGGCTTGCGCAAGATTGTAAAAGGAATGTTTGGCTCCGCATGAAACCAGTATCTGGTTTCTATCGTAATCCAAGCCATTATCTCTTTTCATTTTGGTGATGATCGCATCTTTAAGATCGTTGCTTCCACCAACCGGAGTGTAATGAGTATCGTTCGCTTCAATGGCGCGGATGCCAGCTTGCTTGATTCGTTCGGGGGTGTCGAAGTCCGGTTCGCCTGCACCAAAACCAATGACATCTTCTCCGTTGGCTTTCATTTCTTTGGCTTTCGCATCAATAGCCAAAGTCATGGAAGGATTGACTTGCTGTATACGATTAGAAAATTTCATAATTTTTACGAGTTCAATTAAACGATTTCAGGAATGAAAATTTAAGAAAAATTTGTTCTTGAGGTCCTCGCTTATCTAATAAATTCAGCTAAAACTTTTCTTTAATTCTTTAAAAACAATTTTAGGCACAAGCTTGGAAACATCGCCACCATGCCTTGCGGTCTCCTTAACCAGATTCGAACTTAAAAAAGAAAACTCCTGACTGGGAATCATAAATAGAGTTTCTATTTTTTCATCGAGTGTGCGGTTCATTAATCCCATTTGTAATTCGAATTCAAAATCACTAATGGCTCGTAGTCCTTTAATGACGACCGATGCTTTTTTACTATGAGCTAAATTGATAAGCAAATTATCAAAGGGCACGATTTCTAAATTTTTAAGATTTTTGGTTGCCTCTTTTATAAAGTGAACGCGGTTATCTAAAGCGAACAAGGGGCTTTTATTGGGATTCAAAGCCACGGCTACTATCACCTGATCGAACAGTTTGAGAGCGCGACGCATTATATCAATATGACCAAAGGTCACTGGATCAAAAGTTCCAGGGTAGAGAGCGATGCGCTTTTTTTGCATATAAATTCCCCAATAAATTGGGAGATTATAGCTCCAATTTATTTTTTGGCAAATCTTTAGAGACGGTTTTTATTCAGTAGGCTATGGAAAGACGTTTTACAGCAAATTTTTTGCTGCAACGATAACTTTATTCTATATTTATTAGATATTTAATAACCATTTAAGATTTCAAAAAATTGTCCGAAATCGATTGATTTTCCGCGGTTTTTTGTTTTTTTTATTAATTGCACTTTAATGTAAATCTTTATTTGGGCGAAAAAATAAAGGAAAACCTTTTATTTATAAGTGGTTATAGCGATTTTGTTATTTGCAAAAAAACCTGATTTTTGGGGTGAAATTTTCCAATTTTGGGTGCATATTTTGGGTAGGAGTGAGCCCATATTTTAGGTAGGAGAATTAATTTTTTTATCCCGGATATTTTCTTGACATTTTGCTTGAAATTCCATATAACAGTGCCTCATCTAGATAAAAGGTAACAAATTTTATTCGATATTCAGGTCTTAAAAAAATGGGAATTTTCAGGAGTATTCGCCTCTATTATTTTGATGAAACATAAGCGAGTTTTCCTAAGGTAGCGTTAATGACCCTTTTTTTCAGAGGTCTGTTTCGACGCGATTAGTTGCGGGTTTCCCGCGTTAAGCTTTTATTTTTTTCATGTTTTTTAGATGTTGTTGATAGTTAGAAAATGAGTTTAGAAGGTAGTAAGTTTTAGCAGTAGTTTTTAAGGTTGAATTGGGGTCGAGAATCTAGGTTCAGACGCCCCTAAAGAAGTTGTAGCGTGAAGTAGTTGTGAAAATGGGCGCGGCAATATTTGCCGGGTCCGAAATTTCCAAGTTTCACAAGGAGGTTTGTATATGAGGTTAAACAGACGTAAGTTCTTGCAGGTGAGTGCTGGTGTAGCGACAGCTATGGCATTGACGAGCAAGAGGGTTGGAGCGCAGCTGAAGCCCGTAGTAAAAGTAGGGAATCCGCTGGAATCCTATCCTGACCGACGGTGGGAAGAAGTCTACCGTGATCAGTACAAGTATGAGCGATCTTTTACGTATTGTTGTTCTCCGAACGACACCCATCAGTGTCGCGTACGTGGATTCGTACGTAATGGCATCTTGATGCGTATCGAGCAGAACTACGATCATCACAAAGTTCGCGATCTGTATGGTAACCAAGCTGATGCTGCGTGG
>JAJDBA010000279.1 GCA_029261675.1 Nitrospinaceae bacterium | reverse complement strand
GGTTAGGCTGAATTCTTTAGGTTTTTCTACTAAGATATTTCCAGAATGAAAATCTCCATGTTCTATTCCACGGCCCTTCATCTCATAAAGTAAACCAAAAATTGTTTTTAGTAACACCTCAATAAAATCAATTGGAATGTCAGCTTTTTGTTTGGAAATATACTCTTTTATAGACCACCCATCTACGAAATCTAATACTAAGCATAAACAATCAATATCATTTCTTTCGTCAATCCATTCACCGGCCAAATGACATTTAACTACTGAGGGGTGATCTAGGATATTTGCTTTTTGGACTTCTTCAATCCAGTTTGATGCTTGATTCCCTCTTGGGATTATTTTGCAAGCAAAATCATGTTTTAGGTCTTTAGCCTTTGCTTTAAATAAAAACGCATTATCCCCTTGAGTTATGTATTCAGTGACGATGTATTCTTCCAGCCCAGGAATAGGTTTATTTAAAAAATAATTTTGGTCTATTTCTTTTAAAAATTTTTTCATTTCATTTTCTGGAAGATTAAAATGTTTTCTGACTTAGTTCCCCTACAGTCACGTCTAGAGCGGCGTATGTTTGGGATTTCATCTTTGATAGTTTTTTGGAGTTTTAAAGATGGAGACTTGAGTTTTATTAAATCAGCGACTAATTGAGATAGGGGTGCTTGTTTGTGGCTCGCAATCCTTTCTCCTACAACCAGAATGCAATAACCTTTGATTTTTAATGAGTTTTCTATTTTTTGAGCCATAGAAACAATGCATTTTTTGAAAGTTTCTTTGTTGCTTGTGGGTTCTGCCTTTTGGAAATAGCTGCAGACAGGGTCAACAAACCAAAGCCTCAAACGATTGTCTCTAATGTAGCTCAAGGTGTTCATATATGGGGGGCTTGTAATCAAGCAGTCAAATTCTTTCGGGAATCTTATATTCTGAATTGTCCCTTGTTTAACTATTGATTGGCCTGACTTCTTGGTTTGGTCAATGCGAGAATAAACCCTCCCTATTTTTGCCAAAAGTCGGGGCCTTAATTCTCTATAGGAGTACATTTCAGGAAATTCACTTTTTGGGAATTTCTTATTCCTTAGGTATGGAACTAAATGACTACTGGGGAAAGATAAAAAACCGGGTCGCTGATGATGCAGAATTCCTAAAAAACACGCAAAATAAAATTCGTTACCTTTTCTTCTACAAACCTGTGCGAAGTTTATTGCATCTTTTAAGGTTTGGGCGTGAAAAAAATCTCTTATCCACTTCGGGACTTTTCGTAAATCTGGAGAAGGCAGTTTATCTGCTTTAGATAAAAGTATTTCTGCTTTTTGAATGGCTTGTTCAAAGGAATCTGGAGGATTAAGCTTTGCCCTGGTTAAGATGCTTGCGTACGGACTAATATCGCAAGCAAAAACTCTTCTTCCTAATAAAGATGCTTCTAATGGGACGGTACCAGAACCCGAAAAAGGGTCTATGACCATATCTCCAGACCGTGAGTATTCGAGAATCAAGTCCTTAGCGATGGCGCTTTTGAGTTTTCCGATATAGGGAGACAGTTGGTGAAGTGAATTTTCAGTCCCGGTGCAGGACTTTTTCCAAGCTGCGGGGGAATCAATAGGGGGAGCTTGAATGGTATTAACGGAGATTTTCACTTTTTCTAGTTTGATTAGATTGTTTTAATGTTTTTGTTTTGAACCAGATTATATACCTTTGATTGAAGTAGTGAGAGTGTCATTTTGAGTTCCCCTCTATTAGACCTCTATTATATGAAGAAACCAATTGGGCTCGGCAGAATATATCTGCTAAACCCTTTATTTATATGGTACGCCTGGTAGGATTCGAACCTACGACCTACGGATTAGAAGTCCGTTGCTCTATCCAGCTGAGCTACAGGCGCAAAATTTTTTAAGTTTGAGTGGTTATGATATATTGTTTGAATTGATAGTGCGGAAATCGCCTAAGCTTGCAAGCCTCTAAGTTTTAACTGAGAGGATTTTACAGGCATTGGGAGATATTAACAACCCGTTGATTGTAACGTCCGAAGATTTTTCCTTTTCCCGAACCGGCACGCAAACTTTCCATAGGGTAGAAAGATTTTTTCCTGCAACAAAATTTCTCTTTAAACTCCTTTAATTTTCATGATTATAGAACTTTTTTGTTTCTAGGCGAGTCTGGTTTCTTATATCTACCGGCTATATGAAAGAGAAGTGTTACAATACGTTTTTAATCAAGTTTTTGGAAAATAAATGGGTTTGGATTGATTTGGTTTTATTCTTAGAAAATTCGAGAGTTTAAAAAATGGCAAATGATATTCACTCTAATAAAAATAAATTGGCGATTGAAGGGGGGACCCCTATTCGCAAGGAGCTTTTGCCTTATGGGAAGCAATTTGTTGAACAGAAAGACATTGATGCCGTCATAAAGGTATTAGAGTCTGACTGGCTGACGACGGGACCAACCGTTATGGAGTTTGAAAAACAATTTGCTGAACAGGTGGGAGCGGCTCATGGAGTTGCTGTAAATAGTGGGACAGCTGGTTTACACTGCGCGGTGTATGCGGCAGGTATTAAATCAGGAGATGAAGTTATAACAAGTCCGATGACTTTTATGGCAACCGCCAATTGTATTCGTTATCAAGGGGCAAAAGTTGTGTTTGCCGATGTTGAGCCTGATACGCTCAATATTGATCCCGAAAAAATCAAGAAGTGTATTACCCCAAAAACAAAAGCCATTATTGCTGTAGATTTTACGGGCCACCCTGCAAATTTGGAGGCCATAGGGGAAATTGCAAAAAATAACAATTTAGCTTTCATTGAAGATGCAGCCCATGCTTTGGGTACGACTTATAAGGGGCAAAAGGTTGGGTCTATTGCTGATATGACTACTTTCAGTCTCCATCCTGTAAAACATATAACTACTGGAGAGGGCGGTCTTGTTGTTACAGATGACTCCAATCTTGCTGAGCGTCTTCGCCGATTCCGTAATCACGGCATAACTCGGGATCATCATCAAAGGCAAGAACAAGGAATATGGTCTTATGACATGGAAGAGATCGGGTACAATTATCGCCTGACTGAGTTGAACTCTGTCTTGGGGATTTCTCAGCTACAGAAACTTCCTATTTTGTTGGAGCGAAGAAAAGAGATCGCGGCTCGATACAATGATGCCTTCTCTAAAATTTCCCAGTTGACTCCTCCTACGGCACATCTTGATTGCGAATCTGCATGGCATCTTTATGTGGTTAAATTAAACTTGGAAAACCTAAATAAAAATCGCGATGAAATTTTTCAAGCATTACGCGCTGAGAATATCGGCGTAAATGTTCACTATATCCCTGTCCCATGGCTAGCTTATTATCAGAAGCTCGGTTACAAGAGAGGAGCCTGGCCTATTGCTGAAAGTAATTACTATCGTTTACTCAGCCTTCCCATGTGGCCGGGTATGACAGATGACGATGTTGAAGATGTTATTTTAGCCGTGGAAAAAGTTCTCTCAGCATATCAAAAATAAAGCCGCCCATATAATATCCAATTTAAGTAGCTGGTTGATTCGCTGGGAATTTTTTCCCATAATAGGTTTTGAAGTTCCTTAGTAAATTCCTTAGAGCAATTTAGTAGCAAATTGCTCGAGGGCGCTATATCATTGTCTTGTTAATCATTTTAGTGGATATCATATTCATCACTTAGGCTTCCTCAACCATGTTCGACGATAAATCTATCTTAATCACTGGTGGCACTGGTTCTTTTGGAAAAGAATTTGTTAAGTTAATTCTTGAGCGTTATAAACCCAAAAAGCTAATCATCTATTCTCGTGATGAACTTAAACAGTTTGAAATGGAAAGTGTTTTTCATGAAAACTGTATGCGCTATTTTTTGGGTGATGTAAGGGACCGCGATCGTCTTATGCAGGCAATGAGTGAGGTGGATTTTGTTATTCATGCTGCTGCGCTAAAGCAGGTTCCTGCAGCAGAATATAACCCTATGGAATGCATTAAAACCAATATCCATGGCGCTGAAAACGTTATTCAGGCGGCGTTGGCAAATGGGGTTGAAAGCGTAATGGCGCTTTCAACAGACAAAGCAGCGAATCCTATAAATCTATACGGAGCAACTAAGCTTGCTTCTGATAAACTCTTCGTGGCAGCAAATAATATTGCTGGTAAAAAGAGGACACGGTTTTCGGTAACACGTTATGGAAATGTGGTTGGCTCACGGGGTTCGGTAGTGCCATTCTTCAAAAAACTGATCGATGAGAATTCGGATCATCTCCCTATAACCGATGAGGGGATGACCCGTTTCTGGATCACCCTGCCGCAGGGGGTCAATTTTGTTTTAAAAAATTTCCAGCGTATGCATGGAGGGGAAATTTTTATTCCTAAAATTCCATCTATCAAGGTTGTCGATCTTGCAAAGGCAATGGCACCTGAAATACCTCAAAAGAAGATAGGTGTCCGCCCAGGTGAAAAAATTCATGAAATCATGTGCCCTGCTGATGATTCTCATTTGACTCTGGAGTTCAGCGATCATTTTGTGATTAAGCCGACAATTCAGTTCAATAGCGTTGCTGATTTTTCCATCAACAAACTCAAAGAGACGGGTCAGCCGGTTGAAAGAGCTTTTGAATATCATTCTGGCAAGAACCCTCATTTCCTGGAACTGGAGGAAATTATTGAGTTTAATAATCTTGCAGGTTTCTAGAAACGCGACTTAATACTTATGAGGGTGAAAGAGAAAACAGGCGGTAGTTGCATTTGGGCAAATGTTATCCCATGAGTAGTCGTCTTGCACTAGGTACTGTTCAATTTGGTACTTCTTATGGTGTTGCAAATACACTCGGGCAGGTGAGCCGTGAAGAAATCGCTTTGATTTTGCGTCATGCGTGGTCTGCTGGAATTGATACTTTAGATACCGCCATTGAATATGGTGAAAGTGAGCTACGGCTAGGTGAAGTGGGAGTGGGACAGTGGCATATTATTTCGAAACTACCAGAAATCCCCAAAGCCTGTACGGATATTCCAACTTGGGTGCAAGATTCGGTAAAGGATTCCTTGGGAAAACTTGGAGTTTCGAGGTTACGCGGTCTCTTGCTCCATCGTTCTCAACAACTTCTTGGTCCTCAAGGTGAAGTCCTCTATAAAGCATTGGTTGCGATTCGGGAACAGGGTAAGGTCGAAAAAATAGGTGTCTCTATTTACAGTCCTGACGAGCTTGAT
Source organism: Nitrospinaceae bacterium (assembly GCA_029261675.1). Classification (GTDB taxonomy): domain Bacteria; phylum Nitrospinota; class Nitrospinia; order Nitrospinales; family VA-1; genus UBA8687. The sequence continues at coordinate 8,091 of JAJDBA010000279.1, read as the reverse complement.
GCTCTTTGTCCGTATTATTCTTTCGATTTAGTGCAGGCACCTTTCAATATTCTGGATCGTCGTCTGGTTGCATCTGGGTGGTTGGCTCGGTTGCATCAGGCTGGTACTGAAGTCCATGTTCGATCTATATTTTTGCAGGGTTTGCTGTTGATGGATGCAGCTAATCGACCCGAAAAATTTAATCGCTGGCAACCCTTATGGGATGAATGGCACAGTTGGTTGGTTGATCATGAATCTACTTCACTTCAAGCCTGTCTGGGTTTTGCTCAGTCGCAACCTGATATCAGTCGCATAGTGCTTGGTGTAGACAGCTTGCAACACTTGAAGGAAATTATTGCCACAAATCATATGGATTCGATTATATTTCCAGCGGATCTTAAATGCGCGGACATAGCTTTAATTAACCCCGCTGAATGGAAAAAGCTATAATAAATGTCCTGTTGAGATATTTTATGGCAGGTCATAAAGACAATTTTCTAGAGCTTTTTTGTTTAGAAATCAAACCTCCATGTAGCCGCATCTAATTCGGTAGCATGGGCATCCCCATTAGAGTCGAGAATCAATATGCATATAGAATTAGGATCTCTCGCTGAGAATTCTCAAATTAGCTTGTTTGTGTTGAAACCTGAGCATGTTACTCAAGATTATGTGTCATGGCTGAATGATCCTCAAGTTAATCAATATTTAGAATGTCGGTTTGTTACACATACCATTGAATCAACTAAGAAATTTGTTCGAGCAAGGTTGGATTCCCCAGACAATTTATTTCTCGGCATCAAAAGCCACTTGCTTGGCCGGCATGTTGGAAATATCAAGATTGGACCCATTAATAAATATCATAGAGTCGGAGAGATGAGAGTAATGGTTGGGGATAAGGAGGTATGGGGTAATGGCGTAGGTAGTTTGTCCATTAATTTGATGTCGAAGGTTGCTCAAAACCATTTTATGCTTCGCAAAATTACTGCGGGTTGTTACATTTTAAATATCCGTAGTCAGCGGGCCTTTGAAAAAAAACGAATTTCCTATTGAAGCGGCACGAAAAAAAGCGCAATTTGTTGAATGGAGAACCAGAAGATTGTGTATTAATGACCAAATATCTAGAGCGCTAATATTAAGCAACCTAGAGCCAATTTGTAATTACTACGGTTGGAAAAGTTTGTTTTTTGAATAGGAAATCTGTTTGAAGACCATTGCTATCGTACAGGCTCGCATGAGCTCCATTCGCTTCCCGAATAAGGTCATGCAGACCATTTGTGGAACCCCGATGATCGGATTGTTGTTTAACAGGCTTTCTAATGCCAAGCTCATTGATCAGGTTGTTCTTGCCACCTCTAAAGATCCTTGCAACGATTCATTAGTCAAATATATTCAAGGATTAGGCTACACCGTCTTTAGAGGAAGTGAAGGTGATGTGCTGGATCGCTACTATCAAGCAGCAAAAGAGGTCGAGGCTGATTCGGTGGTGCGCATTACCGGAGATTGCCCCTTAATAGATCCTGTGCTTATTGATGAAGTCATTGCCAATTTCTTAGATGCCAACGTTGACTATGTGTCTAATATCGCGCCACCCACTTTCCCAGACGGCCTGGATATTGAGGTGTTTACTTTCAAGGCTCTGGAAATTGCTTGGAGTAAAGCAAAAACACCTAAAGAGCGCGAACACGTCACTCCTTTTATTCTCGAATCTGAAAAATTCAGTCGGTTAAACTTTACTAATGACGTAGATTGTTCTGCAAAGCGTTGGACAGTCGATGAGCCGGTAGATTTTGAAGTGGTACAAAAAGTCTATGAATATTTCCACCCTCGCTTGGATTTTAGTTGGCTTAATGTTTTAGATTTAAATAAAGAACACCCGGAGTGGTTTATGCCCAACCTCCATCTAGCTCGTAATCAAGGCTTAGAGTTGGGGGCAGGGCAAAAATTATGGAAGCGCGCTAAAAGACTTATTCCGGGAGGTAATATGCTGTTGTCTAAACGGTCCGAGATGTTGCTTCCAGAACAATGGCCTGCCTATTTCAGTAAAGCAAAGGGTTGTAAGGTGTGGGATTTAGACGGAAATGAATATATTGATATGTCTATGATGGGTATTGGTACCAATATTCTTGGATACGGTCATCCCGAAGTAGATGATGCCGTGAGAGGGGTTGTCGATGCAGGTAATATGTCCACATTGAATTGTCCGGAAGAAGTGTACCTTGCAGAAAAGTTGATAGAACTTCATCCTTGGGCTGATATGGCTAGGTTTGCTCGTTCGGGAGGCGAGGCAAATGCTATTGCTATCCGAATAGCACGCGCAGCAACAGGTAAGGATAATGTTGCGATTTGCGGTTACCACGGTTGGCACGATTGGTATTTATCTGCCAACTTAGGTGACAATAACAATTTGGATGGACATCTTTTGCCTGAATTAAGTCCCAATGGTGTGCCAAAAAATCTCCGTGGCTCTGTGCATCCTTTTAGCTATAACAATTTTGATGAGCTTGTAAATTTGGTCAATAACCAGGATATCGGTGTGATCAAGATGGAAGTCTTAAGAAGCATGAGTCCGGAAAACAACTTTTTGAGCAAGGTTCGCAACTTGGCTTCCGAGAAAAACATTGTTCTTGTTTTTGATGAATGTACTTCTGGTTTTCGGCAAAGCTTTGGTGGGTTGCACAAGATTTACGGCGTGGAGCCTGATATTGCAGTATTTGGTAAAGCTTTGGGAAATGGATATGCGATCACCGCAGTGATTGGTCGAAGAGAAATAATGGAGGCTGCGCAAAATACCTTCATTAGCAGCACTTTCTGGACCGAACGTATTGGTCCAGCCGCTGCACTTAAAACGCTTGCTGTTATGGAAAAAGAAAAATCATGGGAGAAGATTACCGAATCTGGACGGAGCATAATGGCAGGTTGGCAGGCCTTGGCTGAAAAATATGGTCTTTCGATCACCATCAATGGGTTGCCAGCACTTGCGAATTTTTCTTTTAACAGTTTCAATGCATTGGCTTACAAAACATTAATAACACAGGAAATGCTGGAAAAGGGGTTTTTGGCGGGTAACAGTGTTTATGTGTGTACCGCTCATTCATCTGAAATCATTTCAAATTTCTTTGAGCAGCTTGATCCCATATATGGTCTTATAAAAGACTGTGAAGATGGGCGAGATGTTTTTTCATTATTGAAAGGACCTGTCTGCGAAAGTGGTTTTAAAAGATTCAACTAGGATAATTAAATGCGCGTAGCCATTCGCGCAGATGCGGCCACGCATATGGGTATAGGGCATGTGATGCGTTGCCTTACACTCGCCAATGCTTTGAAGATGAAAGGAGCAGAAGTATCCTTCGTCTGCAGACCTTTTACGGGGCAATTGGGGGAGCGAATTGCTGCCGAAGGGCATAGGCTATATTTATTGTCTCCGCCTACCCAGACTATAAAACCCCCTGATCCAAAGCAAACACCTCCCCATGCTGCCTGGCTAGGAGAAACCTGGGAAACAGATTTGGCCCAGACTCAAATAGCTTTAAATGGAAAACAATTTGATTGGTTGATTGTTGATCATTATTCATTAGATAATCGCTGGGAAAATGAAATGCGCAAAATTGCCGGTAGTATTATGGTGATAGATGATCTTGCAGATCGCAGGCATGATTGCGATCTGTTGCTGGATCAGACCTTAGGGCGTAATGAAGGAAAATATCAACACTGGGTTACGGAGAATTGCACATTGTTGACAGGCTCTAAATATGCTTTATTGCGCCCAGAGTTTGTAGAATTGCGCGAGTACAGTTTAAAGCGCAGAGAAAAATCTGAAATGAAACATCTGCTTATCTGCATGGGAGGCATCGACCAATCCAACTCCACTGGTCAAATGCTCGATGCACTGCAAACTAGTTTGCTACCTTCCTATTGCCACATTACCGTGGTTATGGGTGAAAATGCACCTTGGATAGATAGTGTGTGCGAACAGGTTAAGAAAATGAGCTGGCCTATAGAAATTAAAGTGAATGTGGTAAATATGGCTCAACTGATGGCTGATAGCGATCTTGCTATTGGTGCAGCGGGAAGCGCCTCTTGGGAGAGGTGTTTTTTAGGTCTACCTACTTTAATGATTGTTTTAGCTGAAAATCAACTAGATCTGGGGATTGTGTTGGAACAAAAACAAGCTGTGATACTTTTGGATAAAATTTCTGATGTCAAGAAAGCTATTGAGTCATTATTTTACTCCGATGATAAATTAAAAAGCATGAGTCAAGCATGTAAAAATATTACGGATGGTTTTGGAGTTAAAATCATCTTGGAAAATATGGAGAAATTGTGTGCCTAAAAACAAACCTGCAAAAGGTTTGATTCGGAAAATGACTGTGAAAGACATTGATCAGGTTTTCCAATGGAGAAATCATATTGATGTTCGCCGCTTTATGTTTACTCAAGAAAAAATAACTCTTGATGAGCATCGTAATTGGTTTGAGCGCGTGTCTCAAGATAGTCGCCGCCACTTATTGATTTTTGAGGATGACGGCATACCATCAGGGTCGGTCAACTTCAATCAGCTTGATACTATATCTATAGCAGACTGGGGTTTCTATTTAGCTACCGATGCTAAAAAGGGAGTAGGGCGTAAATTGGGATTAACCGCGCTAGACTATGCTTTCGATGAACTTGATTTGCGCAAAGTTTGTGGAAAAGCATTGGCTTTTAATGATCGATCAATTAAGTTTCACCGTAACCTTGGATTTAAACAGGAAGGTGTTCTGAGGGAACAGCATTTTGATGGTAAAAAATTTCATGATGTGGTGTGTTTTGGTTTATTGGCCCAAGAATGGAATCGGCATAATCGAGAAGGTCTATGACATACTCCTGCATAACTATTGACGGTTGTCGAATTGCAACAGATGAGTCCCCTTATATCGTTGCAGAAATTTCTGCCAACCATAATGGTAATGTCGAAACGGCACGCAACCTTATTGAAGCCGCAAAACGATCGGGAGCTGATGCTGTCAAGTTACAGACCTACCGCCCGGACACTATAACGATTGATTGCGATCGAAAAGATTTTCGCATTCATGGAGGGCTTTGGGATGGTAGAACTCTATACGACCTTTACAAAGAGGCGCATATGCCATGGGAGTGGCATGCACCCTTGTTCGAACATGCACGGAAGCTCGGTATTACTATATTTAGCTCTCCTTTTGACAGTGCAGCTGTAGATTTATTGGAAGATCTAAATACCCCTGCCTATAAAATTGCATCTTTCGAACTGGTCGATTTGCCTTTGATAAAATATGCTGCCAGTACAGGAAAACCAATGATCCTTTCTACTGGAATGGCGGATGCTGGGGAGATTCAGGAAGCCATCGATGCGGCTCGCAATGGTGGCTGTAAAGATCTTGCCATTTTGCATTGTGTTAGTGGTTATCCCGCTCCAACAAAAGACTACAACCTGCGAACCATTCCCGATATGATAGGCCGTTTTGGATTAGTGACTGGTTTGTCGGATCACACGTTGGGCAATACAACCGCAATAACAAGCATTGCTATGGGAGCATCAATTATAGAAAAACATTTTACACTGGATAGAAATAATAATGGCCCGGATGACAGTTTTTCCCTAGAGCCTGAGGATCTTGAAAAATTATGCAGGGATAGTAAAACTGCGTGGGAATCTCTCGGTCAGATAAGTTATGAAAGAAAAAAGAGCGAACAGGATAATGCTGTTTTCAGGCGATCATTATATGTGGTGCAGGATATCAAAGCGGGGGAAAAAATTACCAAAGAAAATGTGAAAAGTATTCGACCTGGATTTGGTATCGCGCCGAAACTTTTTGAACAAGTGATGGGTCGGGTGGTTTTGCATGATATCGATAGAGGAAAACCGCTATCGATGAAAGACTTGGAGTAATCTGAGAACTGCATTCTCTGTAGAGCTTGGATGCCTTTTTTTTATAGAGCCCTCAAATATTGGCTCAGTCATTTTTGAATATCATCACCTTCATTTAAATGCCGCACTAATGTGCAATTGCTTCCGATCTAAAGTGGAAAGCTCCGAATGAGTAATAAAATTTGCCTTGTAGTTAGTAATTGCAAGAATTGTTGGAATACTAGCTCAAAACTAGCTTTTATTTCTGACAGCATACCTGACTATTTTGACGCAGATGAATTAACGTCAACGAACCATATAATATTGGATGGTCCTTGGAAATCTCAAGAATACCATTGTAAGAGCCAACAATTTGTAATTGAGCGAGTAACTCGTTACCGAAAAGAGTTAGCATCCGTATTAAACTCGGCCCTAGGCATTAATTACAGTGAAAAGGCTTGGGGAATCCTTCTTGACTCCTGGTTACTGCATTTTACTGCAGTTGTTCATGACAGGGTCAACAAGTTGCAAAATGCTCAAGAAAAATTGGATGACATTTTTTTGAAATGCTTGAGAGAAGATCCTCAGCCCATGTCGACCACTTTAGAATTTGTTTCAAGTTGTAGCAAAGATCCATTTAATCAGCGATTATTTTGTGATGTCGCTAAAACTATTGGTCTCAAGGTTGAGAATTGTGCGGATACTTTGCCTGAAGATGAATGTTTTTCCAATAGGTCTGAGAGAGAAAGTTTGACAACCAAGATTTATTCTATGGTTAGCCCGATATTCAGGTGGTGGGTTCAATGTCGAAAGCCGTTGGTGGTCGTTGACGGTTTCTTTCCATTTAAAAAGTCGATGTTGATTGCTTTACGTAGCTTTGGAAAAGTTCTGATAATTCCGGGTAAAATGTTTCTTGAGAAGTTACCTAGTTTAAAAAAAAATGAGTTCTTAAGAAGCTCACTTAAGGTAACAGAGGAAGACGAATATGATTTTGTTGCTAATAAGTTGTTTTCAAAATATTTCCCTTTAAGTTTGCTGGAGGGTTTAAAGGATTACAGTGAAAAAATATCAAGGTTGAAAGGGATACCCGTTTTGGGTACTGCAGTAGGTTTTTACTTTAATGAAGAGTATAAGATTTTGGCCAGTCGTGTGATAGAGAGTGGAAATAAGATTGTCGGGTTTCAACATGGTGGAAATTATAATTTAAAAAAAAATGAGCTCAGGAGCTCAGAATACTTCGAGAAACTTAACGCAGAGAAGTTTTATCGGTGGAAAGAGAAATCCTTTTCTGGGGAATACCTGCCAACCCCAAAGTTAGAAATAATTTCCGCATATCGAGAAACTAGAAAACAGAGGAGTAGTTTTTCAGACATCTTATTTATTTCCACGCGGTATTATCGCTTCATTTTACGCTATGAACATGAAATTAGTGATGACTTTTTAGAAAGCACAAATGAAGAACATAATTTCTTTGCGGGGCTGAATAAAACTATCAAGAAGCATTTTTTGCTTCGGGACTATCCTTTTGAATATGGTTGGCGATCCAAGGAGCGTTGGATTGACTTTGCTCAAGAGGAAATAAGGTTTGATCCTAAGGTTAAACTTTGTGAATCCTTGATTTCATGCAGAGTATGTGTAGGTCATTTTATGTCAACAACCATGCTGGAGGCACTTTATTGCGATGTTCCGATAGTAATATTTTTTCACATTGATAAATATTTGCCCGAGGGGGAGGGGAGAGATTTGTTTGACGAGCTTCAGGTTGTTGGGGTTTTTCACCCCACGGCCGAATCAGCAGCTTCTTTTTTAAATGAAAAATATGAGACTATTGAGGAATGGTGGCAAATGCCAGAAACGAAAGCTGCTGTAGATAAGGTTCGAAACTATTTTTATACCACGGATTCGGGTAACTTTACTAAAGAATGGACTCAAGAATTAGTTGCTCTACGCGATAAAACCATGAAGGACAAATTGAATCATAAGAAAAGCTCCATGGAATTGAAGTAGTTGGATTTAATCTTTCTCAGTAAAAGTGGACACAAAGAAAGTGATGAATATAATCATTTTTGGAGGTGTTCTGTATGGGAAAGATCAGATTGATTTTACATGGCAAAAGGAAGGAACGCAGAAAGGTTAATGGAATAACGCCACGGCATAAATTTCCCAAACACCTTAAAGGTGGGGTTTGCCTGACGACTCATCGAGGTGTTTAAGTCACCCAAGCTGGCTGTGGGTGATGGATTAGAGGC
>JAJDBA010000278.1 GCA_029261675.1 Nitrospinaceae bacterium | reverse complement strand
TCAACTAATCGAACTTCAACATTCGTTTCCGCAGGGAGGAAGAGCTTCAAATAATATTCCAAGTTTTCTTTAGTAAATTGAGCATTTGGTCCCAAAAGCGCACCAAAATAGCTTCTCTCACAGGGGTGCATTAGCGTGAACTCTATTTTATCACATCCACATTTTGCCAATTCAGGGAGTAAACGAGTCCATTCTTCAAAGTTAAATTCGCTTCCTAATTGTGCATACCGAGCCACTCTTTGGCCTTTTTGGGATAACTTTTGAGACAATAATCTCACATCTTTTTGAAAACTATCAAAAGTAGACGCGTAGAGAGGATCTTGTCTTCCATGTTGTGTATTGCGAATACATTGTGTAGAGCTGAAACACAGGTCGTGTACATCATACGACAAATAAAACTTTCCGTTATCGTGCAAAACCTGATGGCAAAGAGTTACATCATTGAAAGCTTTTTGATAATCGTCAAAATCTATAGCTGAAATACAGTGAGCTTTTTCATCGGGAAAGGCTTGTCGATATTCTATTACGCTCCTAAACACTTGAATTTCCAACTTAATTCCTTTTTGCTTCGCTACCTTCAGGAGAAATTTGAACTGTTCTAGAGTAGGGTTAAGGCTTGGCTCGCCAGTTTGAGCATCACGATCTTCTTCTTTAAATGCAGGATCTATCAGGATAATATTCAAATCTCTATATCCTGCTTCAATCAGCTTCCCAACATTGATAAGTTCCTGCAACAACTTTCCAGCTCCAAATCCAATATGATTCAATCTAAAATCCTCCGAAGGCGGGAAACTTTCTACGGCATCGGTGACAAGCTGAGTTTCTAAATCTGATCTTCGTTGGTTCTTAAATCGATTAAAATTACCGCTATTTACACAAGAGCATTCTTCTAGATAAGGGAGCAACCGTACCTGATCTCCTAGTAGATTATCGTATGTTGCCACCATGTATTCCCGTGGATGACGAATGAATTCCTGCAATAACTGAGGCGCACAGCCCTTCTCAACAACAAATTCAGTCAAATTCATTAAATTTCTAGCTCGCTGTCCCAACCCTACTTTTCTACTCTCTTCCCAAAAATAATTATCTTGAACTTTGTAAGGGTTGCCAAATTGAGGTTGAAGAGGGGTGTGCCAATTGATATAGATATCTCGTGTTTCTGGGGAGGTAACTAGACCTAACCCCTTAAATACCATACCGACTAAAGCAAGAGGCAAAGTTACGATAGAGATAACCACTTCCGCAGCAACTCTCCAGTTAGATTTGGAATCATTCGTATAAGTATAAATGCACCGAGCACCAGTTCTTTCATTTTTAAGAACGACAAAAGAATTTCTTTGAAAAAGCGTGGGGATAGGTGTTAACAAAGCATCCCCTACTTTTTCAAAGAAAGAATTTGGGTATTTGTTTTTATAAGAAGCAAACGCAAGAATCCCGCTCATTTTTTCCTCAGATTTTAAAGTGGATCATATTATAGCATAAATTATAGCACAAAATTCACTTTCGATTAAAACTATAACAGCTGCAGCATCCAGTGCCAGGGGTCAGGTCTGCAATTCTGCAATTTTATCTATTGTACTACTCCATCGGAGCACGACATCAAAGAACTATAAGTCGATCAGGGATAGTAATAAATTCGAAACGAGGGCTAGGAAAGAAAAAGTGAGGCAAACTGGATTTGAACCAGTGACCGGCGGGTTATGAGTCCCTCCCCCTCTTCCTAAATCACCGCACCATACAGTAGCTGACAGCAATCACTATACAGTGAAAAAGCCCTTTTCGTCCATGTCAATTTGATGCCGTTTGATGCGACTTGCTTCCCCTATTTGGTCCACCAGTGGTCCACGGATTTTGCTGCTCTAGCGAATAGAGAAGTCATTAATTCAAACTGTTCTTTTAAATATATATTCGAGTAAATCTCGAAACTCATCAGTTTTTTTCTCCTCTCCAAGTGCATAATGGACAACTGGAAAACCTATTTCTGATAGGACATTTTCAAACTGAATTTTTATTAGACTTAGTAAAGATTCAATCTCAGATAAATGTAGTTGGTTTTCTTTGTGATGCATTAAATCTTTTTCTTCATTTAAAGCCAAAGTTAGGTCTTCATGTGCTAGCTTTTTGTGACGTTTTGATTTAATTTTCTTGAAAATTTCATTGTCTTCAATTGACTTCCAATTTTCTTTCATGCCACAGTGACTAAAAAAATTAGATAAGCTCATAACGTCGGAACGTTTATCAATCAATTTAAATATATTGATATATAGTCGATCAAAAAACAAACGATAGAAATAATTAAAAATTCCTATAAACTTCTTATCTTTATAAGATTCTATAGCTGCAAACTTTAAGTGGTGTTGTAAACAAATAACATCGACATATGTAAGATGAAGACGTTCCCCTAACTTTTCACTCCATTTTTCAGTCTCTGCATGTGTCAATTTTTTTTCACTCATGTCTTCTATGCTTCCTATAATTAAATTTTTATTCAAAGTGGCTGCCTTGGCAAACAGGTAGTCTTGCCTGTTCCATATTTTACTCTGTTCCATAAATATTGAACAGTATAAAATAATGAACAGATAAGGAGTGCATATGGTAGGTCGATTTTTGATAGGTTCAAATGAAAAACCTGTGGAAGGGAATATCTATTCGGATAAATCTGCAGTGGTTCTTGATTGGTTGCTGAGAGAAGGTATAAAAAGACGAGAGTTATCCGTGCGAAATGTGTCTAAGGAAGCCGGAATAAGTCTTGGATCAGTACAACGCGTCTTTGGGGCTTTAGTTTTAAAAGGAATTTTGCAAGTTGAAGGAATAAGAACGGCTAAAAAATTTTTCTTGAAAGAACCCAAACGCCTTCTTGAAGGTTGGTTAGAATATTACAGCATTGT
>JAJDBA010000277.1 GCA_029261675.1 Nitrospinaceae bacterium | reverse complement strand
AGAAACCATTTCCTTTGTTAGAAATGAAGAGGCTATACTCATTGAACTAGACTCTAGACTACGCCCTTCATCTAAACTTAGATCTAATTTTTTGGAAAAGGCACGCCGACCTGAATTTGAAAATGCTCTGAATTTTTGTTTATATATGACCCTTCCCGTTTTATTCTGTACCAGCTGAAGCATTATTTCCAATTCAGCTTTTTCGGTTTTGCCTTTATCCATCCTTGCAGTATCCATATTACCTGGATCAAACTTCAACAACTGCCCTCGAATTTCATAAAGGGAAGCTTTTTCTGGCATACTTCCTAAACGCACAGGCCAAGGAACGGGATCGTGCATCACAGGAGCTTTTTCTGGCATTTTATCCATATCATTCATCATCGAACTTTGTACTGGTAAAATTTCAGTAAAAGAATCGTTGCCAACATAGCGCATTGCAGGTTCTACATCATTGAAACTCTGATAATCCGCATTAGAACCTTTAGATTTGGAAGAGTAGGTTTTCTTAATACTACCACTCATGCTATGCGATTTGCTCATACTGGATTTTTGATCAGTCCCCATTTTCATTTCATTTTTATCTTCCATGCCTACATGCGACTGATTCATTATCATGGGATCAGACATCTTCAATGGAGTTTCCAAAATATGAAATCGTCCCTCGTCAATCAGATGCTGTTTCAGGTGGTGGGACAATATTTTTCCAGGATGATAAGATTCGGTCCAACCCTGCGGATCATCAAATTCAGTTACGATAACTTTGTGTTTATAGACAGCAAAAGCCTGCCCACTCAAAAAACATGAAATAATAAAGATCTGGAGCAGTATAAATAAAATTTTATTCATCATTGGATATAAGGAAAATTAAGAGATACAGTTAATTACTGTATCGACACAATTTGTATAATCTTCACGTAAATATATTGATTTTTCTAGCAAATCGGGTCGTTTTAATCACCCAGATTACTTGACCCAAACCACTTCAACCAGTACAATTCAGCGATGAAAAAAATGCCCCTACTCATAGCTCTATTTTGGTTGTCTTTTCCAAGCCTAGTCTTGGCAGCAGAAAAGGATATGATCCGCATAAAACCCGGTTGCTTCACAATGGGAACCAACCAAGATGCGATTTATGAAGACGATGACGATAATACCAGGGAAAAACCCGCGCATAAGGTTTGCCTCGACGGTTTTTATATGGACATCTATGAGGTGACCCAAAAAAAATGGGACGCTGTTATGTCCATGAATAGATCTGTATTCCACCATCCAAAGCAACCCATTACTCATATTAAATGGCGTGAAGCTCGATCATATTGCCATAAAGTAGGGAAACGACTTCCCACAGAAGCCGAGTGGGAGTATGCAGCAAGAGCAGGCAGTAAAACCAGATTTCCTTGGGGTGATGAAATCGATGACAACTACTTCTGGTATGCAGGCAACTCCCCCAGAGAGATACCTCAAGTTGGCAAGAAAAAACCAAATGCCTGGGGCCTGCACGATATGATGGGCAATGTATGGGAATGGGTCGAGGACTGGTTCTCTATCTCCTATTATAAAAATAGTCCTGTTAAAAATCCTAAGGGGCCTTCGAGAAAAAGTTTCAGAGTTATACGTGGTGCATCCTGGATGATTGATGAGCAATATACCCGTGTCACCACTCGACACGGAGGTATGTCCGACCCCACACTCTCTTACTGGGTAGGAGTTAGGTGTGCAAAATCCCTTTAGCTTGTTCTTTTGAATTGGACAGCAAAACGGTAAATAAGATATACAAAAAACTTTCCCAGTCCTTGGGAGAGGCTAAATCTGAATTGAACTATAGAAACCATTTTGAACTACTTATATCTGTAATTTTAAGTGCTCAATCCACTGACAAAACAGTCAATACGGTAACGAGCAAATTATTTAACCAGTCCCCTACCCCTGAAGCCATTTTATTATTGGGGCAAAAACGTCTCCTGGAAATTATCAGGCCTGTAGGTCTTTCTCCCACTAAATCCAAAAATATTGTCGCCACCTGTAAAATATTATTGGAAATACATAAAGGAGAAGTCCCGCAAAATCGAGACGAGTTGGAAGCCTTACCCGGGGTTGGAAGAAAAACAGCTAACGTAGTATTAAATGAAGGTTTTGGTCAGCCCACGATCGCCGTCGATACGCATGTCTTTCGAGTGTCTAATCGAACAGGCCTGGCCATCACAAAAAATGTTCTTGATACAGAGAGAGAACTACTCCGCATAACACCCCAAAAATGGGCTTCTAAAGCTCACAGCTACTTGATCCTACATGGCCGCTATGTATGCAAGGCAAAAAATTTTAACTGTCAACAATGTGTCATAATTAACGAATGTGAATACTCTGATAAGAGCAAGTGACGAGTGCAACCTGCAAAAAAAATTAACAGTTTTGAGTTAATAATTCATCGACTTGAAAAATCTCATCTAGATTCAATCGAAACTCACCACACGAAGCAAGCATCAACTTATCCACTGTTAAAAATTGTACTAGGTAAGGGAAACCCCCGCCGGGTTCTTATTTCTGCGGGAATGCACGGTGACGAACCAGGAGGCATGGAATCCCTTTTATCCTTCCTGCAAGATGAACATTACTTATCTTATATAAATCATTGGGAGATCACTTTACTACCCTGCATCAACCCTCATGGATATGAATTTGGAACCCGAGAGAACCACGAAGGAAAAGATTTGAATAGACTCTTCAAAGAAACTCAACCTCCAACTGAAGTTTTTTTTGCACAATCAGTATTGAGCACACCCTTTGAATTGACCATCGAGTTACATGAAGATAATGAAAGCGCAGGTTATTATCTTTATCAAAAAGGAGTTGATGCGAAAGACGATGAATTGGGATTCAAAATATTAGATGCAATAAAAAATATCATGCCCATAAATTTGGATGATGAAATCGATGGTTCTTCTGCTGATCAGGGTGTCATCGGAAAGAGTATCGATATTTCCAAAATGGATTGGTGGCCGATGGCTCTTTACGGTTTATCAAAAGGGGTAAAAAGATGTTTGACCCTTGAAACAGCCAGTCAATTCAACATGGCAACGAGGGTTGATGCGCATTTGACTGCAATTAAAACCGCACTCAATTACTTTTCAAACAAATATTGAATAGGAAGTCTTATCCGACTTTTGGAGAGATGACTGGGATGATGATGGGTTCACCTACTGCCAACGAATTAATATTCTTTTCAGAATTGTAGCTGCTTAGTAGCCAGAGGGGGATGGTGTAATTATCATTACAAATTTCCCACAAAGTTTCACCTTTTTCAACACTTCTAATTGTTAATTTACTGATATCGTAATTATTGAAAAAGTCCTCTTGAATAGCCTTATGATATTCCTGTCTTCTTTCTTCAAATTTTTCAGGATCGGTTTTTACAAAGCTCACCCGAAGTTGTCCATGAACCGTTATTTCTGAATTTTTACCAATCCGGTTAATTTTTCGCAACTCTCTCACAGACAGTAGAGACCATTCAGCATAGTGGCTCAGGGTTTCATCATAATCCACTGTGATAGTTCCAATGCTCTCTTGATTCTTCGGTGAAAAAGAGACTGGCATGAATGCAGGTCTATTCTTATTCAAGCGTTTATTAGTTTGTGTAGCAACCTTTAATGTTCCTTCCGGAACAGCGCGCTGAATTTTTATCTCTTTTATATTCTGTTTTTTAGAGTTTGTTTTACTTTGACCGTTCACCGACAATTTAAAATTCTTTATTTTGCTTTTACCAGATGTCGCCTCAGCAGGGCTACTTGATATTTTTAATCTCTGTCCAGAATATAAAGAGTTGGGGTCACTCATTCGGTTCAAACTTGTTAAATGAATAACATCTGTATCAAATCGTTTTGCAATTTTCGAGAGGTTGTCATTTTTTCGTACTCGATAATAACCATTATCCAAAGAATTTCGGTCGCTTTCCAGTTTAGCTAATTGAATAGAAGGCTGTGATTGTGGAACTTTGATTCTTTGCCCAGGATAGAGGGCGTTAGGATTCTTTATCTTATTAATTCTTGCCAAATGGCCGGCATCTGTACCGAATCGTTTTGCGATTTTCGAGAGGTTGTCATTTCTTCTAACTCTATACGAAACCAGCGAATAGTTTTGCGGGGCATAACTTGCAAGACGGACAGTAGGTTGCGTTCTTCCCTTTGGTAGTTGCAGTACTTGCCCAATATATATTTTATTTCTCCTGCCAATACTGTTGTAGGCCTTAAGAGAACGTACAGTGGTACCAAATCGAAGTGCAACCCCTGAAAGGGTATCACCACGCCTTACGGTGTACCACTTTGACCGCAGTTGTCTCGAATAAAGTACTCTTTTCGGTATCTTGTCATAGTTAGTTTGCAGATTATTAAATTTACTAGAAGGTGCCTGAAAAACAAACCCTTTAGGAATTCGTTTCTCGCCATTGAGAACAGGGCGTCTAAGCGACGGGTTTGCGTCAGCAATTTCTTCTCGAGTCATACCAAAATAATTCATTACGGTATTAACATGAATATAATTTGGCAAACGAATCGATACTCGCCGATGAGGCTTTTGGATATTAAGATTTGGGAAATATTTGTTCTGGTTTTTCACAACATGGAGAGCAGCAAGAAATTCCGCATAAAAGTTCCGAGATGCAAAACCAAAAGTACGGCTCTTATAATCTCGTACAATCTTGGAGATATCACTCCCATGACGTTTTTTCGCCCGCTTCATTCCTTGAAGACCATGGTTATAAGCTGTAATAGCTAGAGGCCATGAATTAATCCCTTCAAAATTCTTTTTCAATAATTTTGCTGCCGCATGAGATGCGAGAATGGGATCTCTTCGCTCATCAACGTCGTAACCGACTCTCATAAACAATCTACCGGTACCGCGGGTGAATTGCCAAATTCCTGCGGCACCTGCGCTGGAATATGCTCCTAGCTGAAAAGAAGATTCAACATGTGGAAGCACACTCAACTCTTCTGGAAGATTATGCTTTTTCAATATTCGCAATATTTCGTTCATATAAAGACCTGAGCGTTCAATACCTGCTTTGAACCGGTCCTTTAGACCTAGCTGTGCGCGTATCTGCCGAGTCGCTTTATAAAAATTATTTTTCACTAATTTATAAACGCGAAGATCTTCACCTTTTAATGAAGATTTATTTTTGGTCTTATGTATGCGTCTTAATATCTTCTTGTATTTTTTCTTGACCTTTTCGAGCTTCCTATCTCTGGAGCGACGGGATAAAGGTTTGTCGCCAAGATATACAACTTCGTAGACAATACCAAGATCGCGCATGTCATGAATGACAGCATGTCGAGTCGTATATTCGGAATAAATCTTTTTCCAGAAATTGA
>JAJDBA010000276.1 GCA_029261675.1 Nitrospinaceae bacterium | reverse complement strand
AAGGACTTACACAAACGTGTTTTTAAGCCCAGAGTATTTTTCTGAAAAGAGCTAAATATCGGCAACACCATTAGTGTGTAGCAAGGCAGGAGTATGAAGAAATAAAAAAGCGTTAAATATATGTAATTTCCAAAAATTGTGTTTATCATATCTCTCTTACCTCTTTCCTAGATTTATTTTCTTCATCCCATGTATTCCATTCATTTTGTGCCAGCATGCCTGTACCTGTTAGGATAAGTGAGGAACCGACGCCTTGGGTAAATCCATAAGGAATTATACAAAGCAAACATCCACAAAAAATCGTGACATAAGCGAACAATACATCAGCTTCTTGATCCTCAATACCATTCGAACCAGCTTTTTTAGAGTATTCCTCTTTTTTAACTTCTTTAAAGAACTCACGCTCTTCTTTGATCTTCCAATCGTTGTCTTCGTAATCTTGTAATTTATTAACAAATAAATTAATCGACTCATAAGAGTCTGGAAGATTGCACGACTCGATCTGCATTCCCTTAGAGACTAGAATTTCTTCTCCTTCTTGTGTTTCGTTTACCAAGTCAAGCATAAACCTTTCAATTTCGTCATTTGCACGCTGCATGATTTTGCGAACGGTATAGTTTTTCTTGAACGCTTTGTTGGCAGTCCTTTTAAGCGAGGCGATTTGAAGTGTTACCTCATCAACACTTTCTTTGCCCAGCTTATATTTTTCTATGGATTTGAGAAGTTTGTTAGTCTTCTTTTTTATTCGCTTTAACTTGCACTAACCAAAAATCGCTTCTGGATCTTGAAAAGCTTCAATACATTCGCTGCTAGCCTTTGCAGGAACCGAAGAACATACTAGAAATGAGAAGAGAGTTAAAATTGTCGCTCCTCGATTTAATATCTTTGAATACACCGTATTTACCTACAATTTTTTATTTAATATTCAGATTCAGGGGAATCCAAATTGAAAAAACTTTAGCATCACTCTTGATTGGCTACAAGAAAAAACGATTTTTTGGAGGTGAAAAAATAGGTTTCGTAAGATAACCAAGTTGTGCTTAAGAATTTATTGTGAAATGCGGATCGATGCCGTGGAATTTATGCGTTCAAATCATGGAATTTCATATTAAAAATATCAATAGCCTACCAAGAAGCATCAGGAGAGTTTTCAAATTGCAAAGCACAAGCAAATCAAGCTGCAAAAGACATCAATTTTACAAGGGCATCACCAAATTCTCGCCAAGAAAAAGTTCAAAGACCGTCCCATGTCTCCCGTTTCCTACTTGAAAGAATAGAATCCTTTTTCATATAGTAATTCTGAAATTTATAAATCCAGTGTAAGTATGAACTCTTTTAGGAGAAAAAAAATGAAAAAATTGATGATAATTTGTATTTTTTCTTGTTCAACAGCTTTCGCCGAAACTACGGTATTTGGTTTGGAGCTAGGGAAAACGACTGAGAAAGAACTCAAAGAAATGTATCCAGTCAAAGATGAAGGGTTAAATAAGTGGAATGAAGGAGGGATGTACTCTATCCCTATAAAAAGTATCAATTTTGAAGGTTTGCAGAGTGTTTTGACTATTTTTAGTGTAGAAAGTCGGCTGGTTGCTGTTCTTGCAAAATTTGAGAAAGGAAAATTTGACTACCTCAAACAGGCATTAGATTCAAAGTACTCTCTAATTGAAAGTGACCTACCCCTTGTTGGGAATAAGTTTATTGCGTACAGAGATGGTTCAACAGAGATTTTTCTTGATTCGCCTCATATGGGCTTTCAGTTAGAGTTGGATTATTATAACAAAGAGTTTTTAAGTTCTGCTCATGAACAAATAATAGACAGAAAGAGGCAAAAACAAGTTGCTGAGCAATCTCAGCTTTAGTGTCAGGAATCGATTCTTGTGCCCTAGAATTTTATTAGAGTAGAGGAGTAAGCAGTCTGGTTTTCATGTCAGAAAAGTTCCGAATGGGAACCAAAACGCTCAAGAAATAATACGTTTAATGTTTCATCAACTCTATAGATCAGTAAGACATCAGGATTGACATGACACTCTCTGGAGTCTGCCCAGTTACCGCCTAGGGGGTGGTCAACATGTTTTTTCTCTAAGGGTAGCTCTTGAATCAGAATCCTAATTACAGAATCAAGATCTTTAATGATTTTCTTTTGATGCCTAAATTTCTTCAGATCCTTTTTGAATTTTGTAGTGGGTGTTGGTTTAAGCATTCGGGTCAATTCCCATCGCATTCCAGAAATCATCTAAGGTTTCGTAACTCTCAAGCTTTCCATTCCTAGACTCCTCTAAGGCTTCGATGGTTTCGGCGTTAGGTTTCCGTGTGTCTTCAGTGGGAAGGATATTTCGTAAGGGGGCAAGCAATAATTCACTGATGGTTACATGCTTCTTTGCAGCTAACATCTTTATATAAGTTCTTTCATCGAAAGAACACTCGACAGTCAACCTGACTTTATGATCGTGAGAATGTGAGCTCATTGTACCCTCCTTTGTTATACTCTAATTATAGCGTAAAGTTGTATTTTATGCAAATACGTAAAACACAATGAAAGCGTGCTATCCAAGCGTTTAAGCGGCAAAAAGCATCAATTCCTCGAGCAGACCACCAAATTCCCACCATGGAAAAGTTCGAAGACCGTCCCATGTCTCCCGTTTTCTAACTTTCATCCCTTTCTCTAATTATTGATTTAAAGCGTTGGCTGCATTGGAAAAGTGTAGCAGTTGCACATTTTTCATCTTGTGTTCATCCAATCCAGAATAAATCAAGGCAGGGTTTTGGCATCGATTGCCAACCAACTTTTCAAATAATAATAAGCTCTTTAAAAAGGACTTGTTAAAGGTTTTTGCTGATTTTATTTCGATTGGAACGAGGTCATGCCCTCTCTGAAATAGTACATCAATTTCATTGTGATGAGAATCCCGATAGAAAAACAGTCTATGTTCGAGACCTTGGTTCCATCGTGATTTTATCAGTTCAAGGATTACTAAATTTTCAACTAGGTTGCCACGCAGGGGATCTCTTTCTATTTGAGAGATATTTTCAATTCCAAGTAAATAAGCGGCTAAACCAACATCACAAAAATATAATTTTGGGGACTTGATCGTTCGCTTTCCGAAATTTTCAAAGTAGGGTGGTAACAAGAAAATGAGATATGAAGCTTCTAGAATTGATAGCCAATGGGTGATAGTTTTAGCTGTAACTCCAACTTCATTAGCCAGATTGTCTTTATTAAAAATTTGACCTATTCGACCTGCACATAATTTTAAAAATCTTTGGAATAGTTGTAAATTTTTAACCTCTATCATTTGACGTAAATCTCTTTCAAGATAGGTTTGCACGTAGTTGCCATAGGCTTTACTTGGATTCAATTGATCTTTATAGATTCTTGGAAAGCAACCTTGATACAAGATTTCATCTAATGTAAGGTCAATCCCTTCCTCTTTAAACTCTTGCATGCTCATGGGTAACAAATGTAAAATTGAAGTTCTTCCTGCTAGGGATTGTGCGATTGCA
>JAJDBA010000275.1 GCA_029261675.1 Nitrospinaceae bacterium | reverse complement strand
TACCAAGCTCATATGCCCTTCGTGCAAATACCCCATGGTAGGTACAAAACCAACACTGGCACCATGAAATGAGTTTGAAATCACTTTCATTTCATCCGTCGAGGATGCCCTCTGCATGAGAGCTTGTTGTTTTAATTCAGTGACCATCATTTACCTGCTTGAGAGAACCTTTTTTCAGGTTATAGCTGTGTTCCGGACCTGGAAAAGCTTCACTGTGAACTTCATCAATAAACTCGCTGACAGCATTTTGAATAACATCTGCTAATTGAGCATAGTGTTTGACAAATTTGGGTGCGAAGTCGGGATTCATTCCAAGCAGGTCATGAGTCACAAGAATTTGCCCATCGCATTTTGAGCCTGCGCCGATGCCGATGGTGGGGATTTCCAGATCCTGGGTGATTTCACCAGCAAGCTCCTCTGGCATTCCTTCCAGAACTAGGGAAAACGCACCTGCTTTTTGCAGGTCTTTTGCATCCTGCTTAATTTGTTTTGAATCGAGAAAAGTTTTGCCCTGAACTTTATAGCCGCCAAACTGATGGACCGATTGTGGGGTTAATCCAACATGTCCCATTACCGGAATACCTGCTTGAACGATGGCGTGTACCCGGTCAGCCATGCGTGCGCCACCTTCCAGTTTAATCGCTGCAGCATGGCCCTCTTGAATCAGTCGACCGGCATTAGTCACGGCCTGTTCTACAGAAATCTGGTAAGACATGAACGGCATATCTGCCACCACTAATGCTCGATGTGCTCCACGTTTAACCGATCGAGTGTGGTAGAGCACATCTTCAAGAGTTACAGAAAGTGTGTTTTCATGCCCCTGAGAAACCATTCCCAAAGAGTCGCCCACCAGCAAAAGATCGATGGCCGTGGTGTCTAGCAATTTTGCAAAACTGAAATCGTAAGCCGTTAAAGCGGTGATTTTTTTTCCTGAGTTTTTCCGTGCCGTAATAGCAGGAACAGTGACAATCTGGTTTTTCATTATATTGTGCTGGCTATGGCTGGGAGTCTAGCTGGGCAGGAGCAGGGAATCGAATTTAACGACTCCCTTCGGCAGTAGCCGAAAGAGAAGCAAAGGTGACGGAGCGGTGAAAAATACTGATATTTCTAGAATGCAGTATTATCCAAGAATGCTCTTTTTGAAACGCGTAATAAAACTTAAAGCCCCGAAGGGTCTTCCTATTTTTTGCGTTTACTTGTCAGTATGAAGCTTTCTCCGTCCCGGTCCGTTAGGATCCAAGCGGATTGTAATATTCTCTACCTATTTTATGGCTGTTGACCTTCTTTATCAACTCATCCAGGTCACATTTTTTTTCAACGAAGTCGATCTCATTGGTATTTATGACCAAAAGCGGTGTTTCAGAATAATAAAAAAAGAAATTATTGAAGGCTTTGTTTACAGAATCGAGGTAGTCCGGGTCAATAAAGGCTTCATACTCTCGTCCTCTTTTGGCAACTCTTTCCTGTAGCACTTCTGTGCTGGCCTGCAAATATATGACAAGGTCGGGTTTGGGAGCTTTGGCGTCGATCAGGTTGAAGATTTGTTCATACAAACTGAATTCATGATCTTCAAGGTTGAGACGGGCAAAAACTTTGTCACGCTGAAATAGATAGTCAATGACAACTACGGAGTTGAACAAATCTCTTTGTGCCAGTTGCATATACTGGTTGTATCGGCTCAGTAAAAAAAAAACCTGGGTCTGGAAAGAGTAGGCCTCTTTATCTTCATAAAATTTGGATATGAATGGATTCGAATCGGTATCTTCCAATATCAGGCGCGCGCCATACTGTTGGCCGAGCAGATTGACAAGAGAGGTTTTGCCAGCTCCAATGGCTCCTTCAATGGCTATGAATCTAGGTTCGATTGTGGATTTTGTCATTGTTCCGTTTCGTTACTCTAGAATTTCTTTGATGGTCAGTTTCAAATCTCGGTGATCGCCGGATTTTACGACGGTCACATCAGAAGCCCAAAGTTGGAAGCTCAATTTATCTTTTCCCCACTCTGTGCAAACAATGATGGGGGCATTTTTAGTTTTAAATTTTTCGATTGTTTTTACGTTGTCATCACCGTTTAAATTTATGTCCAGAATGATGAGTTGCGGTTTATTCTCATCCCTTAGAGCATCTTCCACGGAACTGAAAGCGGAAATGGTAAAAGCTTCGAGTTCTTTATAATTGAGCCGATTTTGACCGTTGGAGTCATCGACGATGAGGATATTTTTTGAAGTCAAAATCAGAGCTACAGCTGAATGTTAAAATTGGTAATCCACGATTAGTTTTTATAATAATCGGGCTGTTTTTGCAACGTTTAATGGTTGGGCTGAATATCCTGAAATAGACTGGAATATTGTTGTGCGGCGTTATCCCAACTGAAATCCATGTCCATACCATTGTTTATCAAACGTTCCCAGCCAGGCTTGTCGGCAAAATAGGCCAGGGAGTTTTGTAAAGCGTGCTGAAATGATTTCCGGTCATTTGGTGCAAATTTAAAGCCTGTGCCCGTTTTGCCATCAAAGGGCTGTATGGAATCATCGAGTCCGCCAACAGAAGTTACAATTGGGACCGTGCCGTATTTTAATGCATACATTTGCGTGAGTCCGGAGGGTTCGTAAAGAGAAGGCATCAATAAAATATCGCTGCCCGCAAGAACCTGATGCGCTAGTGCATCGTCAAAGGTTAAGGCCACTGCGAATCGGTCAGGATTGGCCTTGGCCAATTCACTGAAAAATTTTTCGTATTTGGAATCGCCTTCCCCTAAAACCACCATACACTGATCTTCTAAAGACTCGAAATCATCCATTAAAAAATCAATTCCCTTCTGGCTGGAAAGGCGGGTGACCATGCAAAACAAGGGAGTATTTCTATCTACCTTCAAGGAAAATTTATTGATCAATGCCTCGCGGCATTTTTGTTTCTGGGAAAGGGAATCGGGACCATAATTTTTAGCGATTAAGTTGTCTGTGGCAGGGTTCCAAACAGAATAATCCACACCATTTAAAATTCCTGTGAGAGAATTCGATCGTTGTTGCAATATGCCTTCCATACCAAAACCTAATCCCGCAGTTTGTATTTCTTTGCAGTATCGCGGACTGACCGTGTTCAACGCGTTGGCAAAAACCAGTCCTGATTTTAGAAAACTCATTTGCCCGTAAAATTCGATGCCTTCAGGGCCTGAAAAATGATCAGGAAGTGCGGTAGTAGCAAATTTATCCATAGAAAAATTTCCCTGATAACCCAGATTATGAATAGAAAATAAAGTGCGTATCTTTGAATACCAAGGGTCTTCGCTAGCTTTCAAGTAAGCAGGAATCAGACCCGTATGCCAGTCGTTGCAATGGATGACATCAGGCTGAAAATCGAGAGCTTTACAGGCTTTTAAAGCGGCTTGGCATAGAAAAGCAAACCGATCGGTATTGTCGCTATATTCTGAACCAGGCTCACCATATAGAAATTCGCGATCAAAATAAGCGTTGTTTTCTACGAGATAAACCGGGACGTTTTCTGCAAGCTTGCCTGCAAACAGGGTGGCTTTTGTTTCGCCGACTTCAATTTCCTGGTTTAGAGAATGGATGGGTTGTGATTTCGTGCATGCGTATTTCGGTAGCAGAACGCGGACATCATGGCCCAGCTTTTTAAGAGCCGTGGGCAGGGATCCGGCAACATCGGCCAATCCTCCGGTTTTAGCGAATGGAAAAACTTCGGCAGCCACCAATAAAATTTTCAAATGAGAACTCATAAGTTTGCACCTTATGAAATGCACACTAAAAAGTCAATCGCAGTGAATTATTCTCCAAAATCATTGATTGCATGGTGGTTAATATTTATAATTAAAATATCTAACATAAAATTAAGTGTTCAATGAAAAATAAGAAAATTGTGCTGGCTGTGTCGGCAGGAATAGCAGCCTATAAGGCTGTGGAGTTATTGAGGCTGCTGATGAAAGAGGGTGCCGAGGTGCAGGTTGCGATGAGTGCCAACGCCGGACAGTTTGTGACGCCTCTAACGTTTGAAGCACTATCGGGAAAGCCTGTTTATCACCAGACTTATGATTCGAAAAACTCTGCGGATATGGAGCATATCCGTGTGGCTGAAAATGCTGACTTGATGCTCGTGGTGCCTGGCACGGCATCGACGATTGGGAAAATCGCAAATGGTTTGGCAGACGATGCCTTGAGCAATCTCTATCTGGCTTTCAAAGGCTCGGTAATGGTTGCCCCAGCGATGAATGACGGAATGTGGCAAAACCCCGCAGTGCAGGATAATATTTCAAAACTAAAATCCCGCGGCGTGAAATTTGTCGACCCACAGGAAGGCGAATTGGCCTGTGGTGCTATCGGGCCTGGTCGTCTTTCCGATCTCGATACGATTATGGGACGAGTGAGAAATCATTTTAATCAGATACAGGACTTACAAGGCTTGCGTATTCTGGTTACGGCCGGGCCGACCCATGAACCTTTAGACCCTGTGCGTTATCTTTCTAATCCTTCTTCGGGGAAAATGGGGTATGCGGTGGCTGAGAGAGCAAAAGCCCGTGGCGCTGAAGTGGTTTTAGTCAGCGGGCCTACCCACCTGAACCCGCCTGTGGGGATCAAGTTTGAATCTTGTAAAACTGCGGCAGAAATGAACAGTCTAGTCCAAAAGCATTTTTTAGAATGTGATGTGTTGGTGATGTCTGCGGCTGTTGGAGATTTCACCGCAGAGAAGCTTGAAAAGGAAAAAATCAAAAAACAGGGGGAGGAAGGGCGGACTCTTAAACTTGTTGCCACTAAAGACATTCTCATGGAAGTGTCTAAAATAAAAACGCGACAGTTTGTAATAGGATTTGCCGCAGAAACGCAGAACCTGATTGAAAGTGCTCTGGAAAAATTAAGGAAAAAGAAATTAGACTTGATTGTTGCAAACGATATCAGCGCGCCTGGAATTGGGTTTCAGTCTGATAACAATCAGGTCAGTTTGATCGGCTCTGATGAGCAAATTGAAAACCTACCGCGACTGACGAAGAAAGAAATAGCCAATATCTTATTGGATAAGGTCAAAGTGGTCCTAACCCGTTAGCCGAGATTTTTGTGTATAATCCCTAGATGCTTCGACAAGTTCAACATGACATTTCGAGAAATCCTATAATTTGTCATGCTGAGCTTGTCGAAGCATCTCGCCTTTTCATCTTTCCAAGTTACGCACTTTGCGAATATCGACTAATTGCCCTCAGAGGCACTCCGAGCGCAGCGAAAGCCAATGCTGGTAGATCGATTGACTGGAGTGGTAGCGTTTCTATAGGTTAGATTCACGTCTTCGGCAGTGTGCCTCCAGCTACCTCCACGGATGATTTTATACTTGCCTTTTTCCGGTCCCGGTGGATTTTCCTTGGGAGAAAATAAATAGTATTCAGGAAAGTGCCAATCGTTCACCCACTCGGCAACATTTCCAGAAAGATCGTAGACTCCATAGTCAGACTTGCCGTTTTCAAAAGAACCGACCGCCGTTGTTTTATTAATATCTTCATTGTAATTGAGCTTGCTGGAGTCTGGCGGTGTGTTGCCCCAAGGATATTTTACCGGTCGTTTTCCTCGTGCTGCTTTTTCCCATTCCGCTTCAGTGGGTAACCGCTTGTTCTGCCATTTGCAAAACTTCACCGCTTCTTTCCAGGCAATTCCCACAACAGGTTGCTTCGGTTCTTTAAAGTTAGGATTGTTCCACCCCATTGGTTTTTTTTCACCCGTTTGTTTTATGTATTTTGCATAAAACTCATTTGTCACTTCGTAAATATCGATGTAATAATCATCAAGGTAAACTTCGTGAGCTGGGTTTTCAGGACCCAAAGTATGTCGGTCAGTGTTGAACAGGTCATGCGGTCGTAATTCCAGCATGGACTTCTTACTTCCCATCTGAAAAAGTCCCTTGGGAATCAATACCATGCCCTCTGGCGCTAATTCTTCACCATAGGCTGGGATAGCTAAGAAAACGGTAAAAAGTAATAAAAATAGGGTTTTCATCGTTGTGGACTGGAATTTTTAAAGATCGGATTATAAAGAGTTTACTGCCGCATGGCAATCAGCAAAATTCTGAATATTCTCCCTATTTTAAAGGAATTTAGAGGTGTGATCAATCGTTGTAATGGCAATTGACAGGGTTGTTCAATAGTACTAGAATCTTTTGTTCTTACCACAAAAAGGTTTTTTAAACTTATTAAGCTAGGTAGCCGATAAGGCTTTAAAACTTGGAGTTTTAAATGGAAGATCCTAGAAAAGAACCTATAGCCATAAGCCGGAATCAGGAATCAAAGTTGTGCCTCAATTGTGGTTTCCCCAACCGCCATACAGATAGCCAGTGTATGTATTGTCGAACCAGTCTGAAAGAAGATGCTGGGTTGATCAACTGGTTAAGGCAGACTTACTATATTCTTCGATGGCGCTGGCAGCTCAAGCAAAAACGTGAAGATATAGAAAAACCAATATCCAAAACGCCTTTCTATAGAACCGCAGGGTATTTTTTCCTAGGACTTGTTTTGAGTGGT
Source organism: Nitrospinaceae bacterium (assembly GCA_029261675.1). GTDB lineage: Bacteria > Nitrospinota > Nitrospinia > Nitrospinales > VA-1 > UBA8687. Next base: position 2,034 of record JAJDBA010000275.1, on the reverse strand, counting down.
GCCGGAATTTTTGTTTTTACCAGTGCTGTCGGTCAAAACTCTTTCAGCAGTGGCCTGATTGCATTGCTTTTAGTGGGTTATGGAGTTTTTACACTCAAAAGCCTTTTAAGTAACAAAAATTAATCCTCCCCTATTATTTTTCCAATTCGGCAATAATTCTTAGAGGTGCTCCACTTCCCCCTGCTATTTTCATAGGTAGGGCTATGACACGGAATTTCTTTTCCAAAAGATTTTTGAGATTAAATATATTCTCGAAACCCAATATGTTTGCTTTTCCAAGGATTTGGTGAGTGGGAAAGGTTATGGATTTTCCATAATCTAAACTTGGAGTGTCTAATCCCACCGCCGCAATTTTTCTTTTAACTAAATATTGTGCAGCACTTTTTCCAATTCCAGGGAAATGTAGGTTTTTAGTATCCCCAAGTTTATCTGTCCCCAAGTATTTCTTTTTATTATACCAATGATCTTCCCAGCCAGTTTGAATTAGGACGATACAATTTTCTGGGATTTTTCCATTTTTTTCCTCCCATTTTATAAAATCCTCTTGAGTTATTTTATAGTCGGGGTTGTCTAATGCCTGCTTTCTAACATCAATTAAAATACCGGGTGCAATCAAGCGATCTAGAGGAATATCATCTACATGCCATTTTCCCTTGGCGAAGTGAGCGGGAGCATCCAAATGTGTTCCTCCATGTTCGGATGCTCTGATATTGTTTGATTCGTACCAAAACCCTTTGTCTGTTAATCCTTTATGAACTTCTTCCAGTTGGAATGATTCGCTGGTGGGCCAATATATAGTTTTTTCATCGAAGGGGCGTGTTAAATCAAGAAACAGAGGCTCAGCAAATGATAAACCGTTTTGCAGTAAGAAAAAGGTGAAAAAAATATATTTCAATTGTTGCCTTAGTTTATTGTTCCAATTATTCATAGCATTATCTTGCATTATATAAAGAGGGGTCTTATTGATAGTAGAAAGACTCAAGCCGTTAAAAACGTGTATCCTAGTACCGCAGAATTAATACACTCAAAATGAAAATGCAAGAACCAATTTCTCCCACAGTTGAAACTATAACCCTTCCTGTTAAAGGCATGAGTTGTGCCAGTTGCTCGGCGCGAATTGAAAAAAAAGTCGGAGCGTTGAATGGAGTCTCTTTGGCCAAAGTCAATTTTGCCGCTGAAATGGCAACCGTAGAGTTTAATCCTGAAAAAATTAGCGCAGAACAATTTCCAGAAGAGATCAAAAAACTCGGGTTTGAGGTCCCTTTGGTTCATGAAACCTTTTCTATTGAAGGCATGACCTGCGCGTCCTGTGTCTCCAGAGTAGAAAAAAAGTTATCTTCCCTTCCCGGTGTGTCGGATGTAAAAGTCAATCTGGCCACAGAACAAGCAGCTATTGAATATCTTCCCGCTCTTATTGGATTTGATGGATTGAGAGAAGCTCTGTCTAACGTCGGTTATCACTTGCGTCCTGCTAAATCAGAAGAAGGTTTAACCTCCGATGAAGAAAATCGACATCTTAAAGAACTGGCAACTTTAAAGCTGAAATTAATTGTCAGTGGTATTGCCAGCATTGTGGTGATGGTTTTCAGCATGAAAGGAGAGGGCATGGCGCTGCCTCTATCCTTAAACTTGATGCTATTTCTTCTGGCGACTCCTGTTCAGTTTTATTGTGGCGGTCAATTTTATCGAGGTGCAATCAACGGCATTCGTCATGGATATGCAGATATGAACACATTGATAGCAGTAGGAACTTCCGCCGCCTATCTCTACAGTACGGTAGCAACATTTTTCCCTTCATGGATTCGCATAGCCGATGAAAAAGTGGAGGTGTATTTCGATACTTCGGTAATGATTATTGCCTTGGTTCTATTGGGACGATGGATGGAATCGCGCGCCAAGCGAAGTGCCTCGAATGCAATCAAAAAGCTGATGCAACTGCAACCGCGAACGGCAAAAGTGGAGCGGCATGGTGAGGAGATGGAAATCAGTATTTCAGAACTGATTGAGGGAGACCGTGTCTGGGTGCGCCCTGGA
>JAJDBA010000274.1 GCA_029261675.1 Nitrospinaceae bacterium | reverse complement strand
AAACGGTTGGATGCGTATTTGTAAAATGGCATTCCCCCCATCATGGCTTTGTTACCGAGAATACGAGATCCAATTACAGAATCAAAAATTCCTTCAGCGATCATTGATGCCATCGGAGTAATGAGTTTGGGCGTGTATTGATAATCCGGGTGCAGCATGATGACAATATCAGCACCATGGTTAAGAGCCTCTTGATAACAGGTTTTCTGGTTGCCGCCATACCCCTTATTCTCAGTGTGGACAAAGGTTTTGATCCCCAGTTCTTCGGCTACATGGACTGTTTTATCCTTGCTGGCATCGTCTGTTAAGATAACCTCATCGACAATATCTTTAGGGATTTCATCGTAGGTTTTTTGCAAGGTTTTTTCGGCGTTGTAGGCAGGCATTACAACGCAAACTTTTTTACCGTTTATCATAGATCGCTATTCTTTAAATTTTGTATTCGGCGGTTATAATAATGTAAAAATAAATTTTTACAACTTACTTTAATTTTCTAACGTTTCCAGGTGGTAATATTAACGCTGGTTTGCGATACTTGGCAAAAAATGAACGACCCCGCGCAAGGGGACGGGTATCCGACAAAGATTTCTATTTAAAATGCGTGGCTAGCCACGAGGAATAAAACCCACTTGTGGGATTTTAAGAGGAGTTTGATTGCAGATTATGAAAACTGAATTCAATATTGCTGTTTTTCCGGGAGACGGAATTGGTCCCGAAGTGGTTGCTGAGGCCATCAAGATTCTTAAAATCATCGAGTCAAAACTCGGTTTGAAAATAACCCTGAACGAGGCTCCGGTAGGGGGTGCTGGTTATGAAGCTACGGGGCATCCCTTGCCCGATGCCACGCTGGATATCGCCAAAAAAGCCGATGGAGTGCTGTTGGGTGCTGTGGGCGGACCAAAATGGGAGACGATAGACTTTTCCTTACGCCCGGAACGAGCTTTACTGGGACTGCGCTCAAGCTTGGGGCTCTACGCCAATTTGAGACCGGCTCGCATCTTTCCGGCTCTCGTGGATGCATCTACCTTGAAGCGGGAAGTGGTAGAAGGATTGGACCTTCTTGTTGTCCGTGAATTAACAGGAGGAATTTATTTTGGGGAGCCTCGTGGAGTGGGCACCAATGATAAAGGTGAGCGCCATGGGTTTAATACTCTTGTTTACTCCGAACCCGAGATAAAGAGAATTGCCAAAATTGCTTTCGATGTGGCGCGCAAAAGAAATAGTAAGGTTTGCTCTGTCGATAAGGCCAATGTGTTGGAAGCGACTGGATTCTGGCGCGAGGTGGTTACAGGCCTTCATTCCCAGTATTCCGATATTGAGCTTTCGCATATGTATGTGGATAACTGTGCGATGCAGTTAGTCCGCAACCCCAAGCAATTTGACGTTATTCTTACTACAAATATGTTTGGCGACATATTGAGTGATGAGGCCTCGATGTTGACAGGGTCCATTGGGATGTTGCCCTCAGCCAGCTTGGGTGAAAAATATGCCATGTATGAGCCTATTCATGGCAGTGCCCCAGATATTGCGGGTAAGGAACTTGCGAATCCACTAGCAACGATATTATCCGTTGGTATGCTGTTCAAATATTCTCTAGAAAAAGAAGAACCGAATGTTTGGATCGAAAAGGCTGTGGAGAAAGTGTTGGGGCAGGGCGTGCGTACTGCAGACCTTATGTCGGATGGCATGAAGCAAGTTGGGACAAAAGAGATGGGTGATTTAGTAGCCGCTGAGTTGGAGAAGATGAATTGATCGAGAAAAAAGAAAAATATAATGTCGCGGTGGCTGGAGCAACAGGTGCTGTGGGGCGAAAAATGTTGGAGATTTTGCAAGAGAGAAGGTTTCCGGTGGACCGTCTTAAGCTTTTGGCATCGGCTCGTTCTGAAGGGCAATCTTTAGACTTTAATGGTGAAAAAGTTATAGTTGAAGAATTGCGGCATGATTCGTTTGAAGGTGTCGATATTGCTCTGTTTTCAGCAGGAGCAGGTGTTAGTCGAGAATTTGCTCCTTCTGCTGTAAAGTCAAAATGTGTGGTTATTGATAATAGCAGTGCCTATCGCATGGAGTCCGATATTCCCTTAGTTGTTCCAGAGGTGAATCCCGATGCGATTGGGGAAGATCCTGGAATCATTGCTAATCCTAATTGTTCTACCATTCAGATGGTGGTAGCTTTGAAACCCATTCACGACAAATTTAAGATCAAAAGGGTGGTGGTTTCTACTTACCAGTCGGTGTCCGGTTCAGGCCAGAAAGCCATCGATGAATTGAAAACTCAGACGCAGGAATTATTGCTAGGCAATGAATCTAATCCTAATGTATATCCTTATCAAATAGCATTTAACTGTATTCCACATATAGATATTTTTTTAGATAATGGCTACACCAAAGAAGAGATGAAAATGGTCAACGAGACGCGCAAAATTTTCAATGACGACTCGATTCAGGTATGTCCAACAACGGTGCGGGTGCCCGTTTTTTACTCTCACTCTGAGACATTGAATGTTGAAACGGAGGGGCCGGTTACTGCTTCAGCGGTTAGAGAGCTTTTGTGTGCTCAAGCTGGGGTTTCTGTTGTCGATGACCCCAAGAATAATCTTTATCCACTGGCAATAGTTGGGGAAAACAAAGATGAGGTTTTTGTAGGGCGTATTCGTGATGATATTTCCCGTGATCGGGCGGTCAATTTCTGGGTAGTGTCTGATAACTTACGAAAAGGTGCAGCCCTTAATGCTGTTCAAATCGCAGAATTACTCATTGCCCATCCCTGAATCCCTCCCTGAATTTCCCCTGATTTGCCTTCATCACTTGACAATGATTCCTCATAAGTATATAAAAACATAGTACCTTAGGGTATTCACGCGTTAAAATTTCAGTGAAAACTTTCAGTAAAATAAACTTAACAGGACATTTGTTATGGCAGAAGAATCTGGAACTGAAAATCCTCGTGGCTCAAGAAGTGATATGAGCTCAGAAATTCCTGCTGGTTTTGATCCCAAAGAATTTAAAGAACTCATTAATCTGGCTTCACATGAGCGCAAAAATCTCCAGCTTTTGGTGGAGTATTTTGAGAAGAAGTCGGATGAAATGGATGAAAGAAAACAATTCTTTGACCGAATTAGTGGTCAGGTTCCCGATAGCCTTCGCAAGTTAGATTCTTTAAATGTCCGGTTTGAAGAAATCAAAACCTTTGATGTCCGCATTCGGGATTTTCAGCGCATTTCCAAAGAACTTTCGTCAAATTACAACACCTTGAAAAGGGAGTTGGATGGATTGCATTTGCTCAATGAGCATGTGGACCAGAAAACCAAAAGCCTGAACCAGCAACGAGTTATTGTCGAAAAGGCAAATGAAGATGCCGGCCGTCTGAATGTTCTGGTTTGGGATATGGACTCAAAGGTCAAAAAGATTCGTGAAGAAGCCAAACTTATAAAGTCAGCCGATCACAATGTAAACCGTCTTGAGCATATGCTGGACAGCGTTTCGAGTCAGGTTCAGGATGTGGTCAATATGAAAGGTCTTTTAAAAACAGCCTCGGGGAAAATAGGGCTGATGAAAGACACCTTGGCCGAGTTGGATAGTAAGTACGAGCGCATCAAGCAAGATAAAGGAACCATTGAAAATCATGCTCGCGATACTGAAGAATTAAAACAGGTTCTGGGTAATGTTCAAGGTGACTATGAAAAGTTGTTGGGGCAAAGTCATATGATCCGAGAGACTCAAGATTCTCTCAACAGCTTGATGCAACAGATCAGTGAACTAAAAATAGAGTCTAAAAATATTTCCATTAAAAATGAAATGATTCGCAGTATCACGGGGCGTTTGCGTGAACTGGATTCAGTCTCTGTGGATGTTGAAACCAAGATCGTCCGTATTCAGGATGAAAAAGCGGTCATAGAAAAGACCGAGGAGAAAATTCATAAGCTGAACTCATTCCTCATTGATAATCTCAGCAATAAAATGAAGATTCTCAAAGATGAAATGAAGGTCATTGATGATGCCAACGAAAGAATGGGCCGTTTTAATGTGATGGCGGAGGAAGCCGAGCAAAAAGTTCAGCGGTTGGACCAAGACCTGAAAAAAATAGATACCATTTCTGACACCTTAAAACAGGTTGGTGTTCTTAATGAATCTACCCAACAGCAGATGGATGAAATTATTCGCAAGCAGCAGTTAGTAGATCAGGTGGATAAAAAGATTAATGATTTAAGCTCCATGGTGATCAGTCTGGATGTGAAAATGGAAACCCAGATGCAAAGAAAAGCCTTAATTGAGAAGATGGAGAAGAAAGTTGATGGGCTGGATTTCTTCATCGAAGAGGCCAATATAAAAATCGCCAGGGTTACTAAAAAGATAGACTTCCTCGAAAAAATCGATCAGAAGCTAGAGGACTTGAAGTCTATGGCTAATTTGGTTGAAGAGAAGATTCTGGATCTTGCAAAAGAAAAAGCTGCTATCGATGATCAGGAAAAACGGATGAATAATATCTCATCCAAATTGAGCATTCAGGAAATCGAATTGCGCACTCGATTCAAAGAAGTTCAAGAGGCCAAAGACGAGATATCAAAAATTGACCAGATAAGGGGTGAATTGGGGCAGGTTACCTCCAATTTTGAAGAGAAAGTTGAGGCTCTCAATAAAGATTCTGTGCAAGTAGCGAAAACGGAGGACAAGCTCCGGGCGTTGGATGATTTGATGAAGGATTTAAAAGATCGGCAGATAAGCCTGGACGAAAAGCAGGAGTCCATGTTGGAAGTTGAAAAGAAAATGGATCACTTGAATAATATTCTTGAGAGAACGGAAGCACGTATTGTAAAAGTGTCCAGTAGTGAAGAAAAGGTTAAGAAAACCCAGCAAGCTCTCGGAGAGCTTGAGGTCGTTATCAATCGGACGAATGTGGAGAAAGCGCGGATTGATAAGGAACGAGAAAACCTTGATAAAATCAACCTCAATATAGAAAAACTGACCACGGTTACCGAAGATGCAGAAGCGAAAATTGATACCTTGAACAGCAAAATCAATATGCTGGATGAAGTTGATAAGAGATTGAGCATGTTGAGTCTTCTCGCTGAAGACGTTAACGTAAAAGTGCAAAACCTCAAGAAAGAGGAAGCCGTGATTAACAAAGCGGGTGAGCAAATAACAGAGTTGAAGTTTTTGTTAAATGAAGTGGACAACAAAAGAAACAATCCCAGTTGATCTGAAAGTGTCAATATCTTTGGTCATTTCAAATTTCTCCCAGGTTCCTGATATACATAATCCCCCTATATTTAATTTAAAAGTGCAGGTAACGCAGCAATTTGATTATTAATTTTTCTTCTTTGCGAGTTAGGAATTATTGATGGTAGAAAAAATTCTTGGTGTGATTGGCGGTAGCGGTTTGTATCAGATGAAAGGTTTGGAGGTCACCGACAGGCTAACTGTCGAGACTCCCTATGGTTCGCCTTCTGATGAAATTATTATCGGAAATTTGCGTGGAACAAAAATGGCGTTTTTGCCTCGTCATGGTGTTGGCCACTTTATTACTCCCTCGGAGATTAATTTTCGCGCTAATATTTTTGCGATGAAAAAAATAGGTGTGGAAAAAATCATTTCTGTAAGTGCAGTGGGGAGTATGAAAGAAAAATATCCTCCCGGTCACTTTGTGGTGCCTGACCAATTCATAGATCGCACTAATCAACGTATTAGTACATTTTTCACCACGGGTATGGTGGGTCATGTGAGCTTGGCCGACCCGGTTTGTGTGGCGACGGCCGATGTCCTTTTTGATGCTGCTGAAAAAGCCGGTGCTACCGTTCATAAGGGCGGCACGTATATTTGTATTGAAGGACCGCAGTTTTCAACCCGAGCAGAATCCCTCGTTTATCGACAGTGGGGGGTTGATGTGATAGGCATGACAAATGTTACAGAAGCAAAGCTTGCTCGTGAGGCAGGCCTATGCTATTCAACCCTTGCTTTGGTGACAGACTTTGATTGCTGGCATGTGGAAGAGGAACCGGTGACTTTGGAAGCGGTTTTAGAAATCATGCATCAGAATGTTGAAAAGGCACAGCAGGTTATTAACAAATTGGTTCCATTGTTGGAAAAAGTGGGTTCTTGTTCTTGTGCTGATGCCGCCAAACAAGCGGTTGTGACCGACCCGAAAAAAATCCCAGAAAAACTTAAAAACGATTTTTCAATTCTCTTTGGCTAAATAAAATGAAAAAAGAAACCTCAAGCCAGCTTTATGCAAGGGCTCAAAAAGTAATGCCAGGCGGAGTGAATAGTCCGGTTCGGGCTTTCAATGCTGTCGGCGGTGAGCCACTATTTATAAAGAGTGCGAAGGGTTGCACAATTATGGATGTGGATGGTAATGAGTTTATTGATTATGTTTCCTCGTGGGGACCTTTAATTTTTGGACACGCGCATCCGAGTATTGTTGAAGCCATCACTCGCCAGGCAGAATTGGGTACCAGTTATGGTGCATCAACAGAGCTGGAAATCGAACTCGCCGAAAAAGTAGTGAATGCGGTTCCTTCGATCGATGTTGTGCGTATGGTGAATTCAGGAACAGAAGCGGTAATGAGTGCATTAAGGTTGGCGCGAGGTATTACCGGTCGCGATAAAATTGTTAAGTTCGAAGGGTGTTACCACGGCCATGGTGACAGCCTTCTGGTTAAAGCGGGTTCGGGGTTGGCCTCATTAGGTATTCCTGAATGTCCCGGAATCGTTTCGAGTCTTGCCGAGAAAACGCTGAACTTGCCTTTCAATGATGCCGAACAGGTGCGGCAATTATTTGCGAAAGAGGGGGGTGAGATTGCGGCCTTGATCGTAGAGCCTGTTGCGGGAAACATGGGTGCGATTCCTCCTGCACCGGGTTTTCTTGAATTGCTTCGAGAAGAAACAAAAAAGGCGGGAGCGCTTTTAATTTTTGACGAAGTGATAACGGGTTTCAGGGTTTCTCTAGGGGGCGCGCAAAATCTTTTTGGAGTTACTCCTGATATTACCTGTCTAGGGAAAATCATTGGTGGTGGACTTCCCGTTGGTGCATATGGAGGAAGTAAGGAAGTGATGGATCATATATCCCCTGTCGGTTCGGTTTATCAAGCGGGGACGTTGTCGGGCAATCCACTTGCTATGGCAGCCGGAAATGTCATGGTGGACTTACTATCTGAACCTAATGTTTATGATTTACTTGAAAAGAAATCGAAGAAGCTTTGTGATGGGCTGCAAAAAAATGTACAGAAATTAGGAATATCCGCCCAATTTACCCGGGTGGGTTCAATGTTTTCCATGTTCTTTACGGATCAGAAAATTGAAAACTTCGAGACGGTAAAAACATGTGATACAGAATTTTTTAAACGGTATTTTAACGCGTTGTTGGAAGAGGGTGTTTATATCGCTCCTTCACAGTTCGAAGTGGGTTTTATGTCTGCAATTCATTCAGATGAAGAAATTGATCAAACTATTGCAGCAAGCCTTAAAGCTTTAAAAATAGCGGGCAGTTAACTAGAGAGAAAGATTATGAGTGAAATTATTGGTGTGCAAGCTCGGCAGATTTTGGATTCACGTGGTAACCCAACTCTGGAAGTAGATGTGATGCTGGAAAGCGGAGCCAAAGGAAGAGCTGCCGTTCCCTCAGGTGCTTCAACGGGTTCCCGCGAGGCGGTAGAATTGCGTGATGGCAATGCAAAAATTTATATGGGCAAGGGCGTACAAAAAGCTGTGAAAAATGTGAATAGTAAAATCGCCGCAGAAATTGTTGGCATTGAGGTGACCGAGCAGGTATTGATCGACCGCTTGATGATAGAAATGGATGGCAGTGCTAATAAAAGTAAGCTTGGGGCTAATGCTATTCTCGGTGTTTCTCTAGCGGTGGCTCATGCTGCAGCGGACGATCTCGACTTACCTTTGTTTCAATATATTGGTGGTAGCAATGCTAAAGAGTTACCCGTGCCGATGATGAATGTTCTAAATGGCGGCGCGCATGCGGATAATAATGTCGATATTCAGGAGTTTATGATTGTCCCCGTTGGCGCTAAAAACTTTTCCTCTGCTTTGCAAATGGGGGTGGAAGTGTTTCACCATTTGAAAGGCGTGCTGAAGAAAGGTGGATTCAATACGGCTGTGGGTGATGAAGGTGGTTTTGCTCCTGACTTGCAATCGAACGAGCAGGCGATTGAAGTTTTGATCAAGGCAGTCAAAAGTGCAGGCTACAAAATCGAAAAGGATATCCTTATCGCTTTGGATGTTGCAGCCAGTGAAATTTACTCAAAAAACAAATACACGCTTACCGCAGAGAACAATGCGAAGCTGTCATCCTCACAGATGGTGGATTATCTGTCGGGTCTTGCAGCTAAGTTTCCGATTATAAGCATCGAAGACGGATTGGCAGAAAATGACTGGACGGGGTGGAAACAGTTGACTGATAAGCTCGGCGACCGGGTTCAGATTGTGGGAGATGATCTTTTCGTGACCAACACGGAAATACTGGAAAAAGGAATAGCGAAAGGGGTAGGTAATTCCATTCTGATCAAAGTCAATCAAATTGGAACGCTTACTGAAACCTTGGATGCCGTCGAGATGGCCAAGCGCGCAGGTTATACGGCAGTGATTTCTCACCGTTCCGGTGAAACCGAGGATACAAGTATCGCTGATATCTCCGTTGCCGTGAATGCGGGACAGATAAAAACGGGCTCCTTATGCCGAACGGATCGAACAGCAAAATACAATCAGCTTCTACGGATTGAAGAAATTCTTGGGGACACAGCCTTATATAGAGGAAGAGAAGTTTTTTACAACCTTTAGTGTTTTGCACGTGAATATTAATTCAAATTATCAAAAAATAGTTTTGCTCAGCTTGGGTTTTTTCATGCTGTTAATCATAATGGCTGTTTTTCATGAAAATGGCATTTTGAATGCTTACCGCTTTGAGCAGGAACAAGTTAAGATGAAAGAGGCCAACGGAGGATTAAAGCAGCAGAATGATTTATTACGCCAAGAAATCGCAGCCCTGAAATCAGATCCATACGCCATTGAAAAGATTGCCCGGGAAAAGTTAAATCTCGTCAAACCGGGCGATCAAATTTATCGTATTGTCTCAACGCAAAGCAAACTTCCGCCGACAAAATAAGCTCAATAAAAAAATATTTTTCCCTAAGTTTTCCAGGTTTCCTTGTTTTTTTCATAATACCTGTTCTCCGGTTCCATAAACCTTTTTAAATAAATGCTTATCTCGGCCTCTTTTTTGTTCCGATAAGGATGCTCTGTCAAGCCAAAAATCGAGTCATTCTTGGGAGGGAGGAAATCTGCTAAATTCTTGAATAATTTGTTGATATTTTTAATTTAAGTGGTAAAGTGGTTGCACCGATTTAGAATGTATGGGTTTTTTCAAAGGCATCTGGTACAGATGTTTTGAGGAACAGTATTTTTTCTTTTTAGGGCAAGTGAGTTGTGGAGGCGAATTGTCCTGAAAATTTAATTTATAACTAATAGCCATTTTAAAATATCAATAGCTTGTTTTTTAAGGAGGGAGCATGACCAAACAAGATATCATTAATCAGGTTTCATCTCGGGCGAGTTTATCCAGAGCCAAAGCAGAAGAGGCTGTGGAAACGGTGATTGAGCTTATTAAGGAATCACTAGGCCACGGTGAACCGGTTATCTTGCGGCGATTTGGGACCTTTCAGGTACGCGCAAAATCCAAGCGTGTGGGAAGAAACCCAAAAACAGGTGAAGAAGCTGAAATTTCAGCCCGCAAAGTGGTTCGTTTTAAATCAGGAAAGTTTTTCAAGCAAGCTGTAGATGAGGGTGAAGGTACGACTTGATCAATTCTTGGCCAAGGGTCTTACTTTCACAATAGAAGCATTGCATCGCCATAGCTGAAAAATCGGTATTTTCGGCTAATGGCTTCGTTGTACGCCTTTTTCGCCAGCTTTTCTCCTGCAAATGCAGAGATCAACAGAAATAAGGTTGATTTCGGCAGGTGAAAAT